>NZ_JBRILT010000106.1:0-507 GCF_052977065.1 Shewanella sp. 125m-1 | reverse complement strand
GCGGGGCTGCAAGAAAAACCGCGTACAGGAAGACCTGCATTTCTCAGCACAGAACAGCAAGCTCAACTCGCTGACTATATAGAGAAAAGAGCAAGCAGCGATCAAGGTGGTAGATTAACGGGGGCACACATACACAACTATATTTTGTCAGAGTTTGGCAAAACTTATCACCCTGACTCAATCTATTATTTATTGAATCATATGGGTTTCTCATGGATAACCTCACGCTCTAAGCACCCAAAACAATCAATAGAGGCTCAAGAAGAGTTTAAAAAAATTCCAAATTAAAACGATCCTTAAGATCCCGGGATACCTCCCTTTAGATCGCATCGATATCTGGTTTCAGGATGAAGCTAGATTCGGTCAACAAAACACAACAACTAAGATTTGGGCTCGAAAAGGTAGCAGGCCAAGGGTTGTACGCCAGCAGCAATTCGAATATGCATACCTTTTTGGCTCTGTATGTCCCAGCAGAGGTATAGGGCAAGCAATTGTGGTTCCGTGGAC
>NZ_JBRILT010000105.1:0-519 GCF_052977065.1 Shewanella sp. 125m-1 | reverse complement strand
TACTGAGAGTTCAGAGCGAGTGACAAAATTGTGTTCTAGGGATTGGGCAAGTGTGACCAGTTAATTTTCCAGTTTGGAATAAAGCTTGGCTATGTTCAACAAGCACGATACCAATTCGCTATAAATTGATGCTGAATGCTGAATGCTGAATGCTGAATGCTGAATGCTGAAAAGGGTAAATTACAGACACAAAAAAACCGCACTTAGTGCGGTTTTTTTGTTTTTAATGAATGGCGGAGAAGGAGGGATTCGAACCCTCGATGGGAGTTAAAGCCCATACTCCCTTAGCAGGGGAGCGCCTTCGGCCACTCGGCCACCTCTCCGCAAAACATGGTGCGCGTGGGAGGATTCGAACCTCCGACCGCCTGGTTCGTAGCCAGGTACTCTATCCAGCTGAGCTACACGCGCAAAATCGGTACGACTTGTATCTAATTTGTTTTATATGGTGCGGATGGGAGGATTCGAACCTCCGACCGCCTGGTTCGTAGCCAGGTACTCTATCCAGCTGAGCTACATCCG
>NZ_JBRILT010000104.1:0-521 GCF_052977065.1 Shewanella sp. 125m-1 | reverse complement strand
CTCTCTAAAACCTGATATCAAAACCTCATTGACGGGCTAAAGCCCGACCTACAATAACCAAATCTTGTCCGGCCTTTTCTTCAGTGAGCTTGCAAACATTCCGTTATCCGCCAGCGAAGCTTTAGACTCTCTAAACCTGTATCAAAACCTCATTGACGGGCTAAAGCCCGACCTACAATAACCTAATCTTGTCCGGACTTTCCGTCAGTGAGCTTGCAAACGTTCCGTTATCCGTCAGCGAAGCGTTCGTCTTAGCTTTAGGTTTCCTAGGATCTAGTACCTTTCTCAGCTTTTCCTAGGACCTTTTAAAAACAAAAAAGCCTCTCGATTTCTCGAGAGGCTTCATGTAAAAGTGGTCGCATGAACGAAAGAGTGAGGATTCGAACTCTC
This sequence comes from Shewanella sp. 125m-1, assembly GCF_052977065.1. NCBI lineage: Bacteria > Pseudomonadati > Pseudomonadota > Gammaproteobacteria > Alteromonadales > Shewanellaceae > Shewanella > Shewanella sp. 125m-1. Next base: position 131 of record NZ_JBRILT010000104.1, on the reverse strand, counting down.
TTTCAAACCATAAACGAAAAAAGCCTCTTGATTTCTCAAGAGGCTTTTCGAAAAGTGGTCGGTGATAGAGGATTCGAACCTCTGACCCTCTGGTCCCAAACCAGATGCGCTACCGGGCTGCGCTAATCACC
>NZ_JBRILT010000103.1:0-540 GCF_052977065.1 Shewanella sp. 125m-1 | reverse complement strand
GAACTCAGAAGTGAAACGCAATATCGCCGATGGTAGTGTGGGGTCTCCCCATGTGAGAGTAGGTCATTTCCAGGCGCTAAATTATTCTCGAAAGAGAAGCAAAAAAGCCCGTTGCTAATGCAACGGGCTTTTTTGTATATGCGTTTCGGGAAAAAATAAATCCCTACGTACCCCGTTACTGAACGGACTCTCTCGCTTCGAAGGCTGTTATATTGCTCCTGCAATAACAGCATTTTACCATTTTGACGGTCACCACTTCTCTGCCTTCAAGCAATGCTAAATACTGCTTATTTATAGCGACTTACTTTCACCCACATGTGTTCGCTCCGTAAACCGATCCGTTTACGTGGATCTTTTTCTGCTCTAGATAAAGCCAAAGCTTCTTCAGCGCTGTAGTTTTTTAAAAGGGGAATACGGGTTGTTTGTGATACCTAGATTAGATCACAACTCTTTATTGATTAGTATAATACCAATCTAAGTAAAAACATGATCTAATTGCATTCATCGTATTCTCTTCATTTGTGGTTATGGATAACTTTA
>NZ_JBRILT010000102.1:0-542 GCF_052977065.1 Shewanella sp. 125m-1 | reverse complement strand
CCGATGGTAGTGTGGGGTCTCCCCATGTGAGAGTAGGTCATTTCCAGGCGCCTAATTATTCTCGAAAGAGAAGCGATCAAGCCCGTTGCTAACGCAACGGGCTTTTTTCGTATATGCGAACGCTGAAAAGAGCCACTCCTTACGTCGCACCGTCGCTGTGCTTAGCCAGAATAGAGCTATCCGTTTTAGGAGGCTTATCCACTTAAGCTGGCAACGATGCCACTCTTGATGATAAAGAGTCGCCAGCGGTCGATAAATACTGCTTCAATATCGACACTCCTTACGTCGTCTGTCGCAGAGCTCTCGCTCAGCAATGACATCTTTATTCAAATTGGTAGAAGTGCTTTGTAATTTTACCTTTCAGGTGTAGGTTTAATGGAGCGGTTTATCCAGTCATACATTTCTAAGATTAAGAATAAATTCATGAAGAAAACACTACTTGCTTTAGTACTCGCCTCCATTGTTATACCAATCTAAGTAAAAACATGATCTAATTGCATTCATCGTATTCTCTTCATTTGTGGTTATGGATAACTTTAAAA
>NZ_JBRILT010000101.1:0-543 GCF_052977065.1 Shewanella sp. 125m-1 | reverse complement strand
GAGACTGTAACTAACTTTGTGTAACTGCTTATCAAACTGTACTCTAAAAAGAGTCAAGGATAGGCATATACTCATGAACATAAAAGATATTGAAGCTTTTGCTAAAGAAGCAGCTAAAAGTATTAAAACACCTGAAGACTTAAATCAATTTAGTCAGATGCTCAAAAAGATCACTGTTGAGGCTGCCCTTAATGCTGAGATGGATGAGCATCTTGGTTATGAGAAACACCACCCATCAACCTCATCTAATAGCCGTAACGGTAAAACGAGCAAACGGATCCAGACCGAAGACGGTCAGTTCGAGCTTAATACCCCACGTGACCGTGAAGGTAGCTTTGAGCCACAATTAGTCAAAAAACACCAATCTAGATTTACCTCTATGGATGACAAAATCCTGTGGCTCTACTCTCAAGGAATGAGCACTCGAGATATCGTCCAAGCTTTTGATGAATGGTACGGTGCAGAGATTTCACCAACATTAGTTTCACGCGTTACCAATGCAGTTATCGAGCAGGTGGTTGAATGGCAAAGCCGTCCTCTAGA
>NZ_JBRILT010000100.1:0-596 GCF_052977065.1 Shewanella sp. 125m-1 | reverse complement strand
CCGTTCACTTAAGGTGAACGGCATTTTTATTTTTGGCATACCGTTGAGGCCTTGGTTTTACTGTTCTGGGGAAAGTTCTTTCTCTGCGCCCCTCTAAAATTAAGCTTTCAGCCATATTGTGAAATCCTTTTAATTGGCGAGGTATTGCGCCTGGAGTGGAGTATGGAAGCCCAACTAGTAATGCTGTTACTCGTGCAAGTGTGCCCTTAAAACTGAGTTGATATGGCAAATAGTTTCCTTTCAAACTAAAGCTTAATTCAACCATTTGGTAACGGATTAAATTGTATGTCAGTAAGATGCCCCATAACTCTTGTTTAACTAATTCAGGTAAGCGACTGCGTAAGGTAAGACGGCTACCTAACATGTATTGTTTCTGCTCACGATAACCTAACTCTATTTCCCAGCGATGCTCGTACAGCCCTGTTATATCGGCTGTTGGAAATCGCATGGCATCAAGCATTGAGGTTAAAACTTCATAGGTTTTACCTTTTATTTTACGTGTAACAAGGCGTGCTTGAATCGTTTCAGGTAACTCAGGCCAGAGCTTTCTCGCTCTTGGGTTGCTATGTAGTAGCACCAATTTATCATTACGCCCT
>NZ_JBRILT010000099.1:0-657 GCF_052977065.1 Shewanella sp. 125m-1 | reverse complement strand
GCTTCCTTAAAACTGTTGTAGCCGTATTTAGGCATCCACTCTGTTTTAAAGCTCCTAAAAAAACGCTCTATTACCGCGTTATCCCAACAATTTCCACGCCGACTCATGCTTTGAGTTATTTGATACTTCCACAGCATTTGCCGATATTGAAGGCTGCTGTAATGACAACCTTGGTCTGAATGAAATATCAGGTTTTTTGGACGTCCACGATGTTCAAATGCCATTCTTAAAGCCGCACAAGTTAAATCAGTATTAGGGCTATCTGAACATGCCCAACCTACTATTTTTCTGGCGTACAAATCCATTATCACCGCTAAATAAAGCCATTTTGTTCCAGACCAAACGTAAGTCACATCTCCACACCAGACCTGGTTTATTGCTTCAACGTTAAACTGTCGCTTTAATAAATTAGGCGCAATTTTAGATTCGTCATTTGCTACCTTGTAACGATGTTTTCTGGGCTGGCTACTGATAAGCCCTGCATCTCTCATTAAACTTGCGGCCTTATAACGGCCAACATTTTCACCCAGTTGATTAAGCTGACCAGCTATCGTTCTAGCTCCCGCAGAGCCGCGACTATCACTATGTATATCAATCGCTTTTTTGAGCAATAATTCACGCTCTGGTTTTATTAATTCACGGTGTTTTAGGTGGTAA
>NZ_JBRILT010000098.1:0-684 GCF_052977065.1 Shewanella sp. 125m-1 | reverse complement strand
TACCAAATAATTCTCTACGGAGAGTTGCAGATAAGCCTCGACAATGTCGGGGCTTTTTTGTATTTCAAATTAAGCCCATTGAATGATGGTATACGATAAAATCTTGGCGTCCTCGCAGAATAAGCCTGCGATTCCTTTTGATAAAGCAGATCTGGCCGCGGGCACCATCTTTATATGAAGAGTAATCAAACCAGGCATTGAGCTGTTTTTTGCGCCTAGACTTTCAGTGAGTTCATACCCATCTACATAAAGCAGGGCGAACAGCAATCATTTAGCGCTTTGAGGTGCTCAATCACGCCTCCCTCTACTCGTAAAGCCCCTATTAATGGCATTTGCATCCTCAACAGCGATGCAGTTTATTTTTTAGAGAAATAAACAAATAAGCTAATACTTTCTGTTACGCGCTTTCCGCTACGACTTCTTTGCACGGTAAAGCGGTACTTTAAGCTTTGATTCACTATAACGAATATTATTTACGCGTTCATTGTTTATATAATATCTGTTTAGTATGCGATTTAACCACTTGAATAAAATCAATTAATTACTTGTTGACTCATTTTTTAATTCTAGTAAAGTATGCCTCGTTCCTCGGTAAGAGGGAAACAAAATGGCGCGATGGCAGAATGGCTATGCTGCGGATTGCAAATCCGTCGATCTCGGTTCGACTCCGGGTCGCGCCTCCAT
>NZ_JBRILT010000097.1:0-716 GCF_052977065.1 Shewanella sp. 125m-1 | reverse complement strand
ATTAAGTTAGTCGTATAGGTAAGGAGGTGATCCAGCCCCAGGTTCCCCTAGGGCTACCTTGTTACGACTTCACCCCAGTCATGAACCACACCGTGGTAAACGCCCTCCCGAAGGTTAAGCTATCTACTTCTGGTGCAGCCCACTCCCATGGTGTGACGGGCGGTGTGTACAAGGCCCGGGAACGTATTCACCGTGACATTCTGATTCACGATTACTAGCGATTCCGACTTCACGGAGTCGAGTTGCAGACTCCGATCCGGACTACGACCGGCTTTGTGAGATTAGCTCCACCTCGCGGCTTCGCAACCCTCTGTACCGACCATTGTAGCACGTGTGTAGCCCTACTCGTAAGGGCCATGATGACTTGACGTCGTCCCCACCTTCCTCCGGTTTATCACCGGCAGTCTCCCTAAAGTTCCCACCATTACGTGCTGGCAAATAAGGATAAGGGTTGCGCTCGTTGCGGGACTTAACCCAACATTTCACAACACGAGCTGACGACAGCCATGCAGCACCTGTCTCAGAGTTCCCGAAGGCACTAAGCTATCTCTAGCGAATTCTCTGGATGTCAAGAGTAGGTAAGGTTCTTCGCGTTGCATCGAATTAAACCACATGCTCCACCGCTTGTGCGGGCCCCCGTCAATTCATTTGAGTTTTAACCTTGCGGCCGTACTCCCCAGGCGGTCTACTTAATGCGTTAGCTTGAGAGCCCAGTG
>NZ_JBRILT010000096.1:0-829 GCF_052977065.1 Shewanella sp. 125m-1 | reverse complement strand
GCCTCGACAGCAGTTATAACGACGATATCAATTGGCAAAATGGCGCCAATGCAACGCTATCAGCCCAACAAATCAGCGATATTATCGCCAGCTTTAGCCTGGATAACGATGATATGGGCTGGACCTACGATATCGATAACGACCTGCTTAATTTCTTAGCCGAAGGCGATGTGATCACCCTAAGTTTTGATGTCACTGTAACCGATAGTAACGGTGCCTTTGATACTGAAACCGTGACCATTACCATTAACGGTAGTAACGACGGTCCCGTTATCACTCCAGATCCTGAAAACCAGGCCGGTGAAGTCATTGAGGCCGGCGTACAGCCTGGCGGTAATACCACGGAAAATGGGATTGTCATGGTTGCCGGGGATTTAGATGCCATCGATCCCGATACCGGAGATACTGACAATCTCACCTGGTCATTTACACCTCAACCGAGTGACTACGGTACATTCAGTATCGATCCCGACACCGGTACTTGGCAGTATCTGCTCAATGAGAGCGACACCGATGACAGCCTGGTTAACCAGTTAGCCTATGGCGAAAGCAGAACCGAGATCTACACTGTTGTTGTGACTGATACCAATGGTCTTACAGACACCCAGCAAGTCACCATCACCATTACCGGTACCAACGATATTCCTGAGCTCAGTGCAACCCAATCTGGCACTGTGACTGAGGATATGATTGATGTAGACCCCGATAGATTGGTGGCCACCGGCATCCTGACTGCAACCGATGTCGATAATAATGACGTACTCGGCCTCGACAGCAGTTATAACGACGATATCAATTGGCAAAATGGCGCCAATGCAACGCTATCAGC
>NZ_JBRILT010000094.1:0-886 GCF_052977065.1 Shewanella sp. 125m-1 | reverse complement strand
TGCTGTGCCGTGTCAGTGGATGCGCATTATAGGGAAATTTGAGATCAGCGCAAGGGGGTTTTTCAATTAAATTAGAACAATCGAATCAAATGCATAATTAACAAACAACATGCATAAAGAACAAGCTAAAAGCACTCCGTTCCCCGATATTTTTCGGCTCTATCTATTAGGCAGCATCCACATTGTCGCAGCGATTATCTAAGTAAACCTATTGCTGTATGACTTAATATGACGCTGCTTGGTAGACGTATAAGTAAGCTAAAGCTCCAGCCAGAACCTTCAGACTTGCCTTATAACAGTTCCAGTTATTCGGTAATAATCAACCCGAGCGAATACTTTCTTAGGATGGTATGCACTTTAGGGCTAAGCAACTGCAATCAATCAACGATAAAAACTAACTAATATTTTAGACTTCAGCATTAAAGTTTAGCCTTCCAGCTACTAACTAATATTTATGTCCATGCCCAAAAAGCTATTCCATACAGTTAATACCTACCTATTAGAACTGAATAATGAGGAATTATGAGGAATAAAATACGATTAACCCCAATGAGCGAAAAGTGGTGCTCTAATGTAAGGCTTACAAATGAGCTTTATTCCTTTTGAATATTACGTCACGTAAGAGCTCTTAGTTTTATCAACAGCACTACGATTACTGGTAGCTGTTTTATTTCGAGGAAGTGTAGTTAAGTTCAAATCACTGAGTGACTAAAAGTTGCGCCTGGCAGCTCTAATACCAATCTAAGTAAAAATATGATCTAATTGCATTCATCGTATTCTCTTCATTTGTGGTTATGGATAACTTTAATAATACTGACTTTACAGCTCTAGCTCGTGAGCAAAAATCTATCCAAATGAAGATGCGCCTACTTGCACTGGCTCATTT
>NZ_JBRILT010000093.1:0-1223 GCF_052977065.1 Shewanella sp. 125m-1 | reverse complement strand
TGGTAAGCCCCTAGAACAGTAGACACTTCATAGAGTTATACTTAACCAAAAATATGAGGTGTTACATGCGCGGAAAACGATATCCAGATGAGTTCAAAATAGAAGCTGTTAAACAAGTCACTGAGCGTGGTTATAAAATCGCAGATGTTGCTGATAGATTAGGCGTCACTTCCAAAAGTTTGCACAACTGGATTAATAAGTTTGATAAGCCAGAAAAGCAACACATAACCATTGATAATCAACAAGACGAAATACGTAAACTCAAGGCTGAGCTTCGCCGCGTAACCGAAGAGCGAAATATCCTAAAGGAGGCCGCCGTGTACTTTGCAAGCGAGTCAAAGAAAAGTACACGTTCATAAAGTCTAGGCTCAAGCACTACCCAGTAAAAATCCTATGCGAAATACTTGGCGTTCACCGCAGCGGTTTCTATGCCTGGCTTAAGGAGCCTCTTAGTCGCAGAGCTACTGAAGATAAGCGATTACTAGGTAAAATTAAACAGTATTGGCTAGAAAGTGGTTGTGTGTATGGCTACCGAAATATCACTTTAGACCTTAAAGATGATGGTGAGGCCGTTGGCAAAAATCGTGTATATCGGATCATGAGAACAGCTGATATTAAGGCTGTACGTGGCTATAAGCGCAATCCAAGTTTTGGCGGAGGCGATGTTAGTCATACAGCACCAAATACGTTAAATAGAGGGTTTGACGTCGCTGAGCCCAATAAAGTTTGGGTGACCGATTTCACCTATATTCGAACTCATGAAGGCTGGCTATATCTCACCGTTGTTATCGATCTATTCTCTCGACAAGTTGTCGGTTGGACAATGAAAAGCACAGCTAGAGCTGACCTAGTTATTGATGCACTACTGATGGCGGTATGGAGACGTACCCCAACAGAAAAGGTGCTTATCCATTCCGATCAAGGCGTGCAGTATACTTGCTCTGATTGGCGCAGCTTTCTTAAAGAGCACAACCTGGAAGCGAGTATGAGTCGAAGAGGAAACTGTCATGATAATGCAGTTGCAGAAAGCTTTTTCTCATTACTGAAAAAAGACAGAATTAAGCGAAAAGTCTTCAAAACCAGAGATGAAGCGCGTGCTGAAATATTTAACTATATCGAATATTTCTACAATCCAGTGCGGCATCATGGTAGTAATAACGGACTGTCTCCAATGAAGTTTGAAAAGCAGTATTATGAGAACTTAGAAAGTGTCTAGAAAACTA
>NZ_JBRILT010000092.1:0-1319 GCF_052977065.1 Shewanella sp. 125m-1 | reverse complement strand
TTGCTTAAACTCATCAGAAAGAGGACGGGTCCACTATGAACATTACTACAATTGGTCTTGATATCGCAAAGTCTGTTTTTCATTTTGTTGGCGTAAACAAAGCGGGGAAGCTCATCAAAAAGAAGATGATAAAACGCAAAGACTTGATTCATTTTCTTGCTCAAATAGAGCCTTGTCTTGTTGTGATGGAAGCCTGTGGCGGTGCAAACTATTGGGCTAGGGAGTTTGAGAAAGTTGGCCATCAAGTAAAGTTAATAGCACCTCAGTATGTCGTTCCCTATAGACAGGGAAATAAGAATGACTATAACGATGCGCTCGCTATAGCAGAAGCGGCCCAACGTCCTAACATGCGTTTTGTAGGGCCCAAGCCTGTAGAGCAACAAGATATTCAAATGCTGCATCGAATGAGAGAAAGGCTAAATAAACAATCTACGGCACTGATTAATCAAGTTAGAGGAATGCTCGCTGAGTACGGCATTGTCATCACAAAAGGAAAAGCGTCTTTTAGGACAAAACTGCCTGATATTTTAGAAAATGCTGATAATGAATTAACTGCCAAAGGGCGAAGCATTTTCTATCAACTGTACGAAGAGTTTAATGATATTGAGCGAAGGCTTAAAAGCTGTGACGCCCAAGTTCAACAGGAAGTTAAGAATAATCAAGTGTGTCAGCGCTTAGAAAGCGTACCAGGCATTGGTCCAGTCACTGCCACAGCATTTTATGCCGCTGTTGGAGAAGGTAAAGATTTTACCAACGGCAGACATTTTTCAGCATGGTGCGGTCTAGTCCCCAAGCAGCATAGCAGTGGCGGAAAAAATAACTTGCTTGGTATTAGTAAGCGAGGAAATGCTTATTTGAGAACGCTATTTATCCACGGTGCAAGAGCGGTTCTTTATCATAGTGAGGCTAAAGGAGATAAATTTAGTCGTTGGGCTACCGCACTTGCAGAAAGACGTGGTTTTAACAGAGCTTGCGTTGCCGTCGCTAACAAGCTTGCACGGATAGCATGGGTCATAGCAGCAAGAGAAGATGAATATCGTATCGCTGCATAAAAGTAATCATTAACGCGCTAATAATTAGTTTTACCAACCACCAAGTTGCCAAGATAATTGAATTGATGATGAGACAGTCAGACTGTTCTACTTAAAACCTTCGCCCGGCATTGGCTCTAAAGAAGCCGTAAGGATGATAAGGAAAGTAGAAGCAAATATCCATCAGGGCCAGAGGAGTACCTCAATAACAGGCCGAATATATGGGTGCAATGAACTCTTCTCAAAGTTGATATTAAATATCTTGCAAACCGGATGGGTCCATATATG
>NZ_JBRILT010000091.1:0-1332 GCF_052977065.1 Shewanella sp. 125m-1 | reverse complement strand
CTGAGGGATCCCCAGGAATTTAATAGCATGCTTGTGGATCCCGAACTAAGCCTTGCAGTGTCTTAATGGCCGTTCGCCAATGCGACTTCAGCAGCCTCAACTTCATGTCTTTGTATGCTCTCAAGCCTATAAACTGGTTTGAGAGCACGTTGCGGTGCTTTATTGAGTTCGCTTGATATTGCCTGTGTTTACCTGCAGCTTTGACGGCTAAACCTAACAGATAAAGCACAAATTGAGATAGGCAGGCAATGAGTAACAATACACTTAGCCTGCTCGAGTTCCGAGTACCACTATCATTCATTTTTAGCCCTGTTTTAACATCTCTAAAGCTTTCTTCTATCTGCATCCTTGTCGCATAAATCTTAACGACTCTTTTAGCCGTAGCACTTGAGTTACAAAGTGATGTAGCTAGTAACCAAGGCTCTTTTTCTCGCTCTGCATTTGCACGAGACCGCTTACTTCGCCTGGCTTTATCACCTGTTGCAGTTCTATCTTTTCGTCCTTTAGGCTCGCGTTTGAAGATAACTAAACGAGAGCTGAAAGAAGTCTGTTCACCTAAAAAGTATACGCCGATATTTTTGGCTATAGAGCTTGCTTGAGCGTAAAGTTTTTTGACAGGATACCAATGATGAACCGCGCTTTTTCTGCAGTGAGTTCTATTTCTAAAACGCCCCACGTAATCCCAATTAAGTGACAAGATTTGCTTAAACCAAGGGATGCGAAAACCAGCATCAGTTACGATGATAGGCTTGCAATCATTGGGCAGCATAGCCTTTAATTTTGTCATAAATAATAGGTGCGTTTTTGGCTTCTCTTTCTTATTAAGTGGATGTATCTCTTCGTAGAGTGTTAAAGACCGCCCCTGGGCTGCAAGGGATGCTCGGATGAGAAAGTGTTGCTTTCGGTCATCAAGATCTGACCAATCGATATGAATAATTGGCTGCTTCATTGTCCCGACTAACAGGTAAGCCATACGGGTATAAATGAACTCGATATCACGATGTAAATTGGCGTTACTACAAAGCCTGTCTACACGTTTAATCTTATGTTTTTCCAAGGCATTACTATCAACTCCGCGACCAAGTCCAGTGATTGATAGGGAACCGCCATTCATAGAGCTTTCGATTGCAGAAAACAAACTCTGTCGTCGAGTTTTGTGCATTAATGGGGTGACAAGAGAAAGGCATTTTGATAAAACTTGCTTTGCATTCATGGCATTTACTCGTGGTAATTTTTGTTTGGCGATAAATTTGATCACCAAATGCCATGAATGTTCCTCATATTTTTGCCTATCTCATTATTTCTGTTTATCTTTTTGTGGGGATTCGTCAG
>NZ_JBRILT010000090.1:0-1348 GCF_052977065.1 Shewanella sp. 125m-1 | reverse complement strand
GGCTCTTCTCCGCTTAAGTGAGTCTATTTATATCAAAGATCATAAATAACATTATCATTTGCAACACTTTCTTATCTGTGAATAAGTGGATATACCTTGCCATCATTATCATCCGCCCTATTTAGCTTTAAAGGGCAATGTGTGCAGTCCTTTTCTATAGAACAAGGGTCTCATTCTATTCTTGTACGATGCCGCCGAGACGGACGATTTAAGGTTAAAGAACCAAGAACTGAAAGGCGATGTACAGTTGATCACTATGTAAGAAGACGGGTACACGATCTACCAGTTAGTGGACGCCCTTGTAGCATTGAAGTCGAACTTGCTCAGACCAGAGATAAAGACGGAAGAAGGTTAATTGAGGCGACTGAATACGTTGCCAAAGGAGCGCGATATACCATTCGCTTCTGTCAATTCATCAGTGGATTATGCCGGTACATGAGTATTCACGCAGTGTCTCAACATCTAGGCATTCGTTGGGAAACGGTAAAAAACATAGATAAGGAATATCTACATTCAACTCTGCCAGGCTTGGAGCCCGCGAAGCTTAACAACTTAATCCATATTGGCGTTGATGAGGTGGCCCGAGCTAAAGGGCATGACTACATGACCGTGGTATATGATTTGGTTTCTGGTCATTTAATTTGGGTCGAACACGGTAGAAAAGCAGCAGTCCTTATTTCGTTCTTCGAGCAATTATCAACCGCGACGAGAGACGGTATTAAAGCGGTTTCAATGGATATGGGTCAGCCTTATCAATCCGCCGTAAGAAAAATGCTGCCTAACGCCGATATCGTTTTCGACCGATTTCATGTGATGCAAAACTACGGCCTGCTAATCAAAAAAGAGCGTTCCAAAGCCTTTCGAAATGGTTCTCATGAAGAGAAAAAGATGCTCAAAGGAACGTTGTTCCTCTTGCTGAAAAACGCCCATAAACTGGATGATAGGCAGTCAGATAGACTTGGTGACTTACTCGAGAGTAACAAGACTCTCTGCATTGTTTATATGCTGAAAGAGCAGTTACAAGCGATATGGGATGAAGCGTGTTACAAGTCGATGGTAATGGCACTTGAAGCTTGGTGCGGTCTTGCTAGGTCTACGAGGATATTGTCGTTGTGTAATTATGCAGACGCACTATTGGATAGAAAAGTCGGCATCTGCAATTACGCAAAATATAGATTAACCAATGCTCGAGTTGAAGCTGGGAATGTCTCTATTGGTTTACTCAGGCGAAGAGCTCGAGGGATCCGAGACATCGAGTACTTCAAACTCAAGATCAGACAAACATCAGTCCCTGATACCCATTCAACCTTTTATCCAAATATCAAGCTCATGTAAGCGGAGAAGAGCC
>NZ_JBRILT010000089.1:0-1512 GCF_052977065.1 Shewanella sp. 125m-1 | reverse complement strand
TCTTCATTACGTTTACACCGTTCTATATTAAGGGCAGTTTACCTCATATCGGTGTACAAGTTTATTAAGCCACAATATGTTGATAAAGGATTGTTCTACAAAACAGCAGAAAGGACTCCGCAAGGCGGGATAATCTCGCCAACGCTGATGTTGCTCACGCTGGCTGGATTAGAGCTGTTGGTTAAGTTTATTGCCTGTAAAACAGGGAATAGAGTCAACTTTATCGGATATGCAGACGATTTTGTTATCACAGGTTCTTCGAAGGAAGTGCTCGCTAATGAAATCAAACCGCAGCTAATTGGTTTTCTACAGGAAAGAGGCTTAACACTCTCTGATGAGAAAACGCACATAACTCATATCGATGATGGTTTTGACTTTCTGGGGGCGTTGTTGCCTAAATCTAAGGAACCATTTGGCCGTTCTGTGATCTGATCTTGTTAGTACCACAACGAGACAGGCTTCATGGGCAAATCCAAACGTAAAATAATTAACAGGAAACAGTACAACCAAGCATTAGTCAATCGAGGTTCGGTTACTTTTTGGCTGGATGAATCAGCCATCAATGCTTGGCACTGCAAAGCCCATCACGGCGGTCGTGGTAGAGGTTTTCAATTTAGTGATACAGCGATTGAAACCGCCCTCATGCTCAAAGGCATATTTAAGTTGTCACTGCGGGCAACTGAAGGCTTCATAAATTCTCTGTTTCGACTGATGGATGTGCCATTAGCTGCACCGGATTACACTTGTATAAGCAAGCGGGCAAAGACTGTTGAGGTTAAGTATCGTAACCCCTGTCGAGGTCCCGTGACTCATCTTGTCGTTGATTCAACAGGGTTGAAAGTTTACGGTGAAGGTGAATGGAAAACGCGGAAGCACGGTAAGGAGCGCCGGCGCACATGGCGTAAGTTGCACCTCGGGATTGACGCAGAGACTCACGATGTTATATCAGCCGAAGTCAGCCTCGTTAATGTCGCTGATAACGAAGTATTACCGACAATGCTCAACCCGCTTCGCCGAAAGTTAAATCAAGTCTCAGCTGATGGTGCATACGACACAAAAGAGTGCCACAAATTACTGCAACGCAAAGGTGCAAAACCAACGATTCCGCCGCGTTCAAACGCAGGATACAGGGAAGATGGTCACCCGCGAAATGAGGCTGTTGAAGCATTGAAATCTGGGACGTTAAAGCAATGGAAAGATGACAATGATTACCATCAACGCTCGTTATCGGAGACTGCGATGTATCGCTACAAACAACTCATCGGCTCCAAGTTAAGCTTACGTGATTACAATGCACAGGTAGGAGAAGCTTTGGCGGGTGTAAAAGCGATGAACAAAGTCATAGAGCTAGGTATGCCTGTTAGACAGACCACTCCATAAACACAGAAAACCTTGGTATAGCTGCATCTCAAGCAGTTATTTGATCAACAACGCCCTTTCTGGGATTCAATCTTAGAAAGTACAAAGGCAAATTGCTCATTAAGCCGAGTAAAAGTAACGTTCTATCATTTT
>NZ_JBRILT010000088.1:0-2069 GCF_052977065.1 Shewanella sp. 125m-1 | reverse complement strand
TGGGGTGAAGTCGTAACAAGGTAGCCCTAGGGGAACCTGGGGCTGGATCACCTCCTTACCTATACGACTAACTTAATAGTTGTTGAGTGTTCACACAGATATGCTTGTCGTAAAGAAAGAGCAAATAATCGAAAGGTTATTTTTGAGGATTTTGATTCTTAATCAAGGCACTTGAAGAGTCTCGCAGGGAGTGTGCTTTAGCACATGACTGAGAAACGATGATAGTAACGATGAGAAAGGATTAAAAGACCAAAAAGAATGGGTCTGTAGCTCAGCTGGTTAGAGCGCACCCCTGATAAGGGTGAGGTCGGTGGTTCAAGTCCACTCTGACCCACCAAATCTTCGCTTATTCATCGTTAGATTAATACTCGTTTAGAATAACACTAAACGTCGCATTAACCTGCCTTGAGTAATCTCGATTTGGTGTACCATTTGATTAATTTGTTTGACTGCATGTAAATGGGGCTATAGCTCAGCTGGGAGAGCGCCTGCCTTGCACGCAGGAGGTCTGCGGTTCGATCCCGCATAGCTCCACCATTTACTTACTTTTTTGCTGAAATTGTAAGCTCATGCACTGGTTAGAGATGCCAAAGATAAATGCAGAATTTATCTTTGGCTTTTTTAAGCCCGCTCTTTAAAAATTTGGAAAGCTGATAGTGTTAATGTGAAAGGGACAGTGACTGATTTATCGGTTGTTGTTTATAGCATTAATGCGAAATTAAAAAATTGAGTTCTAAAAACACTTAACATTAAGTGTCTTGGCTTACTGCTTCACATTTATTTGTGAGGGATTAAGTAAAAAATTCTAATTTTGGCGAAAGTAGAAACCATTAGTTACAGTACGGCTGTGTTGAGCTTACCCGCTCAAGACAACGAGTACGTCTCATAGAGACTTATTTGGGTTGTATGGTTAAGTGACTAAGCGTATATGGTGGATGCCTTGGCAGTCAGAGGCGATGAAGGACGTAGTAACTTGCGAAAAGCGTTGGCGAGCTAGTAACAAGCATTTGAGCTAACGATGTCCGAATGGGGAAACCCACATGCATAAGCATGTATCACTACATGAATACATAGTGTAGTGAGGCGAACCCGGGGAACTGAAACATCTAAGTACCCGGAGGAAAAGAAATCAACCGAGATTCCCCTAGTAGCGGCGAGCGAACGGGGATTAGCCCTTAAGCGTAGAGGGTGTTAGTGGAATGTGTTGGAAAGCACAGCGGCACAGGGTGATAGCCCCGTACATGAAAACTAACTTTACGTGAAAACGAGTAGGACGGGACACGTGACATCCTGTTTGAACATGGGGGGACCATCCTCCAAGGCTAAATACTCCTGACTGACCGATAGTGAACCAGTACCGTGAGGGAAAGGCGAAAAGAACCCCTGTGAGGGGAGTGAAATAGAACCTGAAACCGTATACGTACAAGCAGTGGGAGCGGTTCTTGAGACCGTGACTGCGTACCTTTTGTATAATGGGTCAGCGACTTACATTTTGTAGCAAGGTTAAGCGAATAGCGGAGCCGTAGGGAAACCGAGTGTTAACTGCGCGTTTAGTTGCAAGGTGTAGACCCGAAACCGAGTGATCTAGCCATGGGCAGGTTGAAGATTGAGTAACATCAATTGGAGGACCGAACACACGTATGTTGAAAAATGCGGTGATGACTTGTGGCTGGGGGTGAAAGGCCAATCAAACTCGGAGATATCTGGTTCTCCTCGAAAGCTATTTAGGTAGCGCCTCGTACGAATACCATTGGGGGTAGAGCACTGTTAAGGCTAGGGGGTCATCCCGACTTACCAACCCTTTGCAAACTCCGAATACCAATGAGTACTATACGGGAGACACACGGCGGGTGCTAACGTCCGTCGTGAAAAGGGAAACAACCCAGACCATCAGCTAAGGTCCCAAAGTTATTGCTAAGTGGGAAACGATGTGGGAAGGCTTAGACAGCTAGGATGTTGGCTTAGAAGCAGCCATCATTTAAAGAAAGCGTAATAGCTCACTAGTCGAGTCGGCCTGCGCGGAAGATTTAACGGGGCTAAGCAATACACCGAAGCTATGGGTACTAGTG
>NZ_JBRILT010000087.1:0-2697 GCF_052977065.1 Shewanella sp. 125m-1 | reverse complement strand
TAAAAACACTCGGATTTTGCCATCTTATAAAGATCGGTCAACCGATCAATAAACTGCTAAATGATCGGCATTAGAGCCTAGGCTCTCCTTTTAAGTATGCAGTTATTTAATCAGCAATAACGAATTAGTCGTTATTGGCTGTACCAGTCCATTCGATGTTAGCCTTGATTGGCTCAACAATATCTGCATCATCTTCATTGGCTAGTTGACCAACTATGCTATAAACCGTACCTGCAGGTAGGTTTGTTGGAAGGGTAAACTGTGCTACACAGAAGTTAAACTCTTCGCTATCATTGTCCATTAGCTGTGCCGAAACACCGTATTTAGGCAGGCCAATAGCTGTTAGCTGAGGATTGTAGAATTCACGTACCGATTCACAGGTTAAATCTTTACCTGGAAGATCAAAATACATATCAACGTCATCACCTACATCGTTGGTCTGTAAGCTGATTTGCACTAGGTTGTACTTACCTCTTACGCTAAAATCAGGCATTTCAATGGCGAAGCTACGCTCGTCTGCATTGTCATCTGACTCGATGTCTAAACGACGCTCTGCATCGTCATCATTAGCAAAGAAAGTATAACGCTCACCGTGAATAGCAACAGTTTGTGCGCCAGCGCCAATGCCATTTAATGCAGGCTTAGTGGTGATAGTTGAGGTTTCTACTTCATTACCTTCCATCACAAAGCGAGCTTCAAGCTTGTCACCCTTGACAGTATAGCTACCGACTTTTTCAGTCGCTTCTGCAGAACATTCGGTTAAGTTGCTTAGGTTACGCTTGTTCATTAGCACGTTACCGTCGACGAACTTATAAGTCTCACACCAAACACGCTGGAAATCTTGGCCGTTATCAACACCATCATCACTGCCGTGTTCTAAAACATACCAATTCTTGCCTTCTAGCGGGTGTGCCTCTGGATCAGGCGTGATGTCGTTATTGGCAACAGATAGCTTGAGATCCGCTTTAACTGCAGCGTTAACACCATCATCAGCTGTTACTGTGATAGTGAATTCACCAGCAAGCTCTGGCTTACCAGTTAAGCGTAGGTCATCACCTTGTTCAATATTAAGGCTAACGCCTTGCATGTTAGTGGTCGCAACTAGCTTCAGGCTATCTTCATCGACATCGTTAAACAGATCGTCAAGTTCGATTGTTGTATCGACGGTTTCGCCTTGAGTTAGATTTAACCCTTTAAGATCGGCTTCAATTTCAGCTTTTTCCTGGCTATCAACTGTCGGTGCAGAGTTCGGGCTAGTTACGTCGATTTCAATTTCTAGTGGGTATGAACGTGCACCATGGCTGTCCGTCGCATAGGCATGAAGCTCAATTTCACCAGCTGTTAATGGCTTGCCGCTTAGTACGCCAGTTGTTTGGTTGAATACTAGGCCTAGCGCAGCTAGCTCCTTTCCATCTTCGCTTTTCACTTCAATAGTAAATAAGTCACTATCTGAATCGGCGAAAGCGGCCTTAAGCTCAATCGCTTCGATAGCTTGACCAAGCTCAAGCTTAATCTTTTCCAGCTTATCTTGCTCTGCGTCAGTTAAAGTGATGTTTGGTCTGTGGTTTGGCTTGAAGCCTTCTTCTTTATCAATGACTGGTGCGTAATCGTCAAGATCTTCTTTATTATCAACTTTGTCAGCAACATCTGTCACTAAGTCGTTTAAGATCTCTGTAGAGACATCAGTGTCTTCAACCTGCGCATCGACTAAGGTCTCGCCGATAACCTTGATTCCTTCAGCCACTTTGTTGCCAGCATTAGCATCAGCAATGTAGTCACCGAATAACTGCTCTGATGTTGCGTTGAGTGCCGCAAACTGCTCGGTAACTTCAGCTTTTGCGTCTTCAGCTGTTAGAGTCGGTGTCGCCTGCATCTTTTCAACCACAAGATTAGTCATCGGGTTGATAACCTTAGAGTCAGCTGGTGCAGATAATTCGAATGCTTTGGTGACAAGACCGCGATCGCTATCAATGGTTTGACCTACAACGGCTTTCACACATAGTTTTTGATCTTTGAATTTCTCATCAATTTTTGCAATGCCGCGATCATTGGTGACGCCAGCCTTTGTGTCGCACTTGTCGCCCGCGTAAATATCGGCATTTACTAGATAACCGTCGATAGCCTTAACTTCGAACGTGTTAATCGCATTGTCATCATCACTACTACAACCTGCCAAAATGATGCCTATTGAGGCGGCAAGTAAGCTTAGCTTTTTCATTATATGTCCTGATTTTAAATTGAGCGCACTGGCTCAAAGGGAAACGCCATTCGGTAAGTAAATAGCGCATGGATTCTAGCTGAGGAGAGTAGAGTGAGTATTGAAGATTTTCACAAATACTGGATTGAGATCTCAATAAAAATTCAATAAAAATAGATGCTTAATTAGATTTCTTGCGTATAGTTCACAAAGTGTTCAAATAGACGAAACATTATTTTTTTTGGATTCATATTAAATAGAAAAACCTATAAAATTTTCGCCCCGCAAAAGTTTATTAACTCTTTACTGTGCAAACTGTATGAAAACCCTACACATGACTCGACAGCTTCAGCGCTGTTAAAATAAGCGCTTTAAGGGCTTGTTCATCATTAGATAGAGATAAAACCTGTTATGGGTCAGAGGCTGACGAATCCCCACAAAAAGATAAACAGAAATAATGAGATAGGCAAAAATATGAGGAACATTCATGGCATTTGGTG
>NZ_JBRILT010000086.1:0-3302 GCF_052977065.1 Shewanella sp. 125m-1 | reverse complement strand
ATTTCACCAACATTAGTTTCACGCGTTACCAATGCAGTTATCGAGCAGGTGGTTGAATGGCAAAGCCGTCCTCTAGATGCTATTTATCCCGTTGTTTATTTAGATTGTATCGTCATTAAAATCCGCCAAGATAAACGAGTTATCAGCAAGTCTATTTTCCTTGCTCTGGGCATTAACCTTGATGGCCATAAGGAGTTAATGGGGCTTTGGATAGCTGAAAATGAAGGCGCTAAGTTTTGGTTAGGCGTACTGACAGAGCTGCAACAGCGTGGCGTTGAAGATATTCTTATCGCTTGTGTAGATGGTTTAAAAGGCTTCCCTGAAGCCATCAATACTGTCTACCCTGATACGCATGTTCAGCTCTGTATTGTCCATATGATCAGAAACTCATTAAAATATGTATCGTGGAAAGACTATAAAGCTGTGACGAGCGGGCTTAAGAGCATCTACCGTTCGGCCACAGAAGAGGAAGCATTACTCGAACTCGACCGGTTCAGTGATACCTGGGACAGTCAGTACCCTCAAATTAGTAAGTCATGGCGTAACCATTGGCATAACCTAAATACGTTCTTCAATTATCCTGAGGACATATGCAAGGCTATCTACACAACAAATGCAATTGAGTCGTTAAATAGCGTGATTAGGCGAGCATTGAAGAAGCGTAAGGTCTTTCCTAATGATGACTCAGCTAAGAAAATGGTATACCTTGCAATAAAAGAAGCCAGTCAAAAATGGACAATGCCCATTCAAAACTGGCGTGCTGCAATGAGCAGATTTATTATTGAGTTTGAAGACAGACTTGTGAAACATATTAACTAAAACTGCAGTTACACAGAATCTGTTACACCCTCCTTGAAAGCTTCGATTGGGCAGATGATGCTGTCATAACCAACTCCATACCTGTTCTATAGGATTTAGTTCTGGTAAATATGGTGGTAATTTTATAATGCTGTGATTGGTAAACTCATCTGCAATATCATTGGTATGCCAGCCCGCTCCATCTGTTACCACTACAGCATGCCTGCCGGATTTCGTTCTTTCTGCTATCTGAGATAGATGCTGACGCATGATGTCTTTACTCAAGTAAGGAACAATAATCGCTTCTGTCTCACCCGTTTGGGGGTAGACTGCACCGAAGAAGTCAGCATATTCAACTGTTGCTGACGTAAGGCTCTTGGTCGTGTGCCTCTTTTCGTCCATAAACGTGTAGTCGTGTACTACTGTCCAAAGCGAGCCTTATTTTGAAACCATTCCTTTTACAAATAGCTAGACTCGCTCAAGTGCAACACTACCAGGGATGCTAAGGATCTTTTCCAGTTGGAACTTTTTTAAAAGCTGCTTGGACTTCAATTGATTGTTTAGGATGTTTTGAGCGACTTGTTATCCAGCTAAAACCTAATTGTTCCAGCAACTTCTAAATCGCATTAGGATGGTAATCCACATTAAAGTTCTGCTGGATAAATTTGTGGATCGCGTCCTGCCGCCAGAGGAGCTTATGCATTGCTCTTCTATATAGCCATTAAGTTGCTGCTTTTGAGCCGCGGTCAAATAGCTATCGCGACCTTTATTCTTTTTGGCATCGAGTCCTTTTACGCCATTAGCAAGATATTTGGCGACCCAAGCATTAACGCAAGCACGGACAACTCTAAGTCTTAGGGCAACCTCTGTTCTGCTATTTCCCTCCATAAAGAGTGCTACTGTGAGTCGTCGCATTCGTTTACGCAGTTTTTGGTCAGCTCTAGATAAAGCTAAGGTCTCTTCTGCGCTATAAGTTTTCAAATGAAAATACTGATTAAGAATGGTGCTTATATTAGATCACAACTCATTACTGATTGGTATAACCTCAAGTTCTAAGTACCCAAAGCAATCAATAGAGGCTCAAGGAGAGTTTAGAAAAATTCCAAATTAAAACGATCCTTAAGATCCCGAAATACCTCCCTTTAGATCGCATCGATATCTTGTTTCAGGATGAAGCAAGATGCTGGCAACAAAACACAACAGCTAAGATTTGTGCTAGAAAAGGTACCAGGACAAGGGTTGTACGCCAGCAGCATTTCGAATATACATACCTTTCTTGGCTCCGTATTTCCCAGCAGAGGTATAGGCCAAGTAATTGTGGTTCCATGGACAAGCAAAGAAGCAATAATCCTCCACTTAATACAGATCTCCGAAGTAACTGGCATCGATAGGCATGCTGTAATGATCATGGATGGTGGCGGTTGGCATGCAGACGGCATTGCAGATCAATTCACGAATGTCAGCATCATCAAATTACCGTCCTATTCACCAGAGCTTAATTAAATTGAACAAGGATGAGCGGAATGTGGCAACACAGCCTTGCTAATAGAGTTTTCAAAAATTATGACGACATTGTTGATAGCGTTTGTGAAGCTTTGAATACTTTTACTGAGAGTTCAGAGCGAGTGACAAAATTTCATTTTAGGGATTGGGTAATTATGCCACTACTGACCAGTTAATTTTCCAGTTAGGTATTAGTGATCTGATCCGTTTACGTGGCTGTTTTTCTGTTCTAGATAAAGCCAAAGTTTATTAAGCGCTGTGGTTTTTCAAAAAGGTAATGGCGGGAGTATCAACATTAGATCGCAACTCTTCAATGATTGGTAACAGGGATCTTTTGCTGTTGCATTTTATTACAGAGGGTGTTGGTTATGTGTGAGAGTAGTATTAGGTGACAGCTTATTGTCCATAAGCGTTAAGTTAGGCATTGTAAGGTTGTAAGTGATCCTTGGCTGATAACTTGGATTAGTGTACATATTCTATTGGCTGTATAGCTATTAAATTGGGTTACTGGTTACTGGTTACTGGTTGCGAGGAAGCTGTTTAACTGTGTTGAATGCACTGGGGTGACGCGTAAATAAGTAAATGAACTCTAGGGCGCATTAGATCGTGATTTAAATTGATAGAGCTTTTTAGAGTAGTTAATTGTATGGTTTTTTGAGGGTGCTGTGTATAACTCTGTGGGCAAGTTGTGGCTTAGCTGTGCTTGCTAAAGGTATAAGATTTAAATGTATTTTTCTTTGAAAAAGCGCTTGCGCTGATCTGAAAACTCCCTATAATGCGCATCCACTGACACGGCACAGCAGGCCACCTACCCAGCGTTATGCTAGATAGAACGGGACTTGCAGCAGTGTTAGAGAGTTAAAACTCCTAGGAGATTTGATTCAGGTGACAAACGCTTTAAGAGCTTCGAATGATGGTTGTTAACACGAGAGTGTATAAGAAATCATCGCTTGAAAAACTTCTTAAAATAAGCGCTTGACGCCGCCACTGGAGAGTGTAGA
>NZ_JBRILT010000085.1:0-3328 GCF_052977065.1 Shewanella sp. 125m-1 | reverse complement strand
AAAGGGCGGTGTCCTAGGCCTCTAGACGAAGGGGACCCGGACTGCATTAGACTCTGCAAAGAGTGAATACTCATTAAGTTCTGTAGGCTAAAACTTAACGCTTGCTGTAGTTAGGTGGTGGAGCCTAGCGGGATCGAACCGCTGACCTCAACACTGCCAGTGTTGCGCTCTCCCAGCTGAGCTAAGGCCCCTCACTAACTAAATCACTTTTGAGTGCACCGCGAACTATTCGTTAGCTGTGTCTCAACTGCGTGGCGCATTCTATGCAGCGCACCCAAAAGAGTCAACCCGTTTTTTACGAATTTATTCTATTTGCTACAAATTCAATCGCTTTGGAGATTCTTTGCTCTGTACGGACCTTGCCAACCAAGAATATGGTTAAATCAACAGCAGGAGACATACCAGCACCAGTAACTGCAACACGTAATGGCATACCGACTTTACCCATACCTACGTCTAATTCAGTCGCTGTATCTTCAATAGCTTGGTGAATAGCTTCTAAAGTCCACTCATTTAACGCAGCCAATTTAGACTGAATAAGAGTTAGTGGTTCAAGTGCAACACCTCTTAGGTGTTTTTTAGCTGCCGTTTCATCAAACTCTGCAAAGTCTTCATAGAAGTAACGACTAGAAGCCGCAAGTTCTTTTAGTGTTTTAGCACGTTCAGATAATGCTGAAACCACTTCAGACAGTTTTGGGCCATTACTTGTATCAATATTCTGATCAGCCATGTGCCATTCAAGGTGTGAAGCAACATACTCTGGATCTGATTCTTTAATATAATGCTGGTTTAACCAAATAAGCTTATCAGTATTAAAAGCTGAAGCAGCCTTATTTATATCATCAAGACTAAAGAACTGCTTCATCTCTTCTATAGAGAAAACTTCCTGATCGCCATGTGACCAACCCAAACGGACTAAGTAGTTAAGCAACGCTTCTGGTAAATAACCATCATCACGGTACTGCATAACCCCTACCGCACCATGACGCTTAGAAAGTTTAGCGCCGTCATCTCCCAAGATCATCGATACGTGTGCGTACTCTGGTATTGGTGCACCCAATGCTTTTAGGATATTAATTTGTCGTGGTGTATTATTGATATGGTCTTCACCACGGACAACGCATGTGATCCCCATATCCCAATCATCAACAACTACACAGAAGTTATAAGTAGGTGTACCTTCGGTACGAGCGATAATAAGATCGTCTAATGTACTGTTGGCGAATTCAATGCGACCACGCACATGATCATCAAATACCACACTACCTTCAGTCGGGTTTTTAAATCGCACAACAAAAGGTTCATCAGTATCACGTGGTGCTTTATCACGGCAGCAACCGTCATACTTTTGCTGTTCGCCCTTAGCAGCTTGTTCTTCACGCATTGTTTCAATACGCTCACGACTACAGTAGCACTTATATGCAGTGCCCTGCTCTAGCATCTGTGCAATGATTTCGTTGTAACGGTCAAAACGCTTGGTTTGATAGTAAGGACCTTCGTCCCAATTCAGGTTAAGCCATTCCATACCTTCTAAAATTGCAGCGCAGGCTTCTGGAGTTGAACGTTCAAGATCGGTATCTTCAATACGTAAAACAAACTCACCTTGGTTTGCGCGTGCATGTAACCATGAATAAAGTGCAGTTCGAGCACCACCAACGTGCAAAAAGCCTGTAGGGCTTGGAGCAAAACGCGTCTTAATTGTCATAATGGACACTGACCTATGTAGAAAGTCTAAATAATAGACTGTACTAATGAATGTGGAGCATATTCTAACAGCCAAAGCAGCTAGGGAAAATAGGTCTACTACTATATGGTAAATTTTATAGTTAAAATCTGCCATTCGGCCTAAATGCTCACTCGTTTAACGACCTAATACCAATCAGTATAAAAATGTGGTCGCTCAGCGAGAGTATAGCGGCACTGAGACAAGGTCATTAAATGCCCTAGGTAACTGTTCCTGCGTTACTCTACCGCCTATATCCATATAGTCGTGCATTAATGACATTCACCACATCTGACCTTCAGGGATGGATGAAATGTCTTATGTATGTCGGGAACATATAAGACCATGTGGTTTGCAACGAGTGAAGCGCATAGTTGAACTAGGTTAAGCTCCCTCTTGTTCCATAAGAGTCACAGTATCAGAGCCGCTAAAACTCACCATTCTGGTGCGTTTTTGGCTGCCTACTTCTGCGTTGAACAACTTCACAAGGGAGCAACCATTCTTTCAGTTATTCGCCTTGAATTAGTTTGCCAAAAAACGTTCTGAGTAGATCAACGTCTTATACTGATTGGTATAACTCCCTCAATCAACCAAGTGCACCGTTACTCGTCTAAAACAGAGTTGAATCTAGCAGTCAACTTACATAACTCTACTTACATGATTTAACCTACATGCTTAAACCTACATGCTTAAACCTACATAGTTAAATCAATCTCACAGCTAGGAGTGGTGGAAGGTCATATCACTGCTATTGCAACGTTTGAACAAGGAGCTACTTACCACTTACATACTTAGTTAATTCGTTACTCCCCTTTTCTAGAACAATGACGTTTTAACTACCCATATAACGAACTCTTTCCCCTTGTTCAAAGGAGAAGTAATCCACGATAAGTTTAGCGGCAGACTCCATTACATGATTGGTATTATAACTAACGTGACAGATGTCTATTTTACCGTGGGTAATATCAAACCAGGCTAATACCTGAAAGCTGATAGTTACAAGTCGATAGGTATTAGCAAGTAGAAAAACGGCTTTAAACAAAGCCACAATACCGAGGTTCCGGGGATGTAAGACACTGACACGCTTTTTAGCTCTTACATATGCAAGAATTTTTAGATAGTAATATGCAAGAAGTTGAACCGAAAATTCCGAACAAAGATAAAGCTCCCCCTTAACATTAAAAATAAGACCCTACTTACACGCTCTAATGGCAGAGTTGCAGCAAATAACCAGCAAACAATTTTAATCTCGTTATAAAAAACGATATAAAATGCAATATCCAACACTATTCTATAAGTAATAATCGAGTAGTTAGTCATAATTGGGATAGATCGCCGCCCTACTTCAGTGAATGCTTTGCAAAGTAAATACCTTAAAAGCTAATTTTTTACTCATTTTTTACTTGCATCTGCCGCATGCTGATTAACTATGCATCAACACGCACAAAATTGAACCGTACTCATTCTTTTATCTAAAAAAAGCGTTGACAGTAGATCGTTCATCCCTATAATACGGCCCCACACAGCGAGGTCGATTAGCTCAGCTGGGAGAGCACCTCCCTTACAAGGAGGGGGTCACTGGTTCGAGCCCAGTATCGACCACCA
>NZ_JBRILT010000084.1:0-3660 GCF_052977065.1 Shewanella sp. 125m-1 | reverse complement strand
ATTATTGAGTTTGAAGACAGACTTGTGAAACATATTAACTAAAACTGCAGTTACACAGAATCTGTTACACCCTCCTTTTGACTAGCCATAGCTATCCCTTAGCACCGCTAGCCAATAAAGTAAGTTATTCGCTTCTAAATATCTCAAATTAAAAATTCTGCTCATTTACCGCTTAAACTGTGGCGTTAGGTTGCCTAGTGTTTTCGCTAAGTACTTTGGCTAAGTAAGCTTGTAGGTCGAGCATACTTTTTTCCACGTACGCCCATAAATTCCATTGGCTGTTGGCAGCAAGGACAAGTGCGGTTCGCCACCGTGCGCTTTAGCTCTGGCACTATCGGATATATTGCACCAGCAACCGCAAGCATAAACTGGATCTGCTGACGTATCTTTCGACTGCTACCTTGTAACAGACCATAATCTCTGACTCGTCGTAACCCTTTGGGCAAAACATGCTGCAGTACTAACCATAAGAACTTCACCGTGGGTAAGGTACGTATTTTTGTCGTTTGACTCTGGCTGTCTTGATACTTAAAACTGACTTGGCCATCAGTCACGCTGATGATGCTTTTATCTGGCAATACACCGCGATAGAGGTATCGGGACAGGTACTTCAGTGCTGGTAAGCCTTTGCCCACATGCTGGCAATCTACCACCCACTTCTTAGGCGGGTGTTCTGGTAGCATGATGTTGAGTTTGTCTGTCAGTTGTTTAAGCAGTCTTGCTCGCCACACTGTGGCGAGGTTGAAGGCATTGAACAGGTATTTACCCCTGCTTTTCCGCCACTGCTGCTTGGCTTTGTTGAAGCTACCTGCGGGAATGATGAAGTGAAGATGCGGATGGTAGTCTCGGCGTCTGTTGTGGGTATGCAACACGCCCGTGAAACCTATCTCACCGCCAAGTGATTTTAAAGTCTTTAAGTAAACTGGGCGCCACCGTGAACATCGCTTGATAGACTTGCTCTGGGTGAGACTTCACGACGGCACGAAGCTCGAAAGGCAAGGTGAACGTCACCATGTAATACTCAACTGGCAGTAGTTTAGCTTGCTGTTTGTTCAGCCAATCGTCAGTGGTGTTGTGCTGACATTGAGGGCAACTGCGATGACCACAAGAGAGTGGGAAGTCGGCAGTATGAGTACAACTCTGGCAGGCCCACTGACTTGTTCGCGCGGTATTGCTGCGGCAACTGAGCATCGCATAAATTGCTTGTCACATAGTCGCAGTAATTTGTTGCTCGTAAGCCTGATTAAACGTATCAAGATGCTCGCGTAAAATGTCGATGAACTTCATGCGCCACACTCCCAGTTCAGCGCTAAACCATCTGTCAGCAGGTTAATCGCCTCAATTGTATTTTTGCGAGTAATTTGAGTAAGCCGTGTATATCGTGCAGTGGTATTAAGGCTGTTATGGCCGAGCAGACTTTGAACAGAGCGCAGATCTAGTCCTTGCTCAAGCAGGTGAGTTGCATAGCTGTGGCGTAGATTATGCGGGCTGATGGATTTATGAATGTTGCACTCAGCAATGACTCGTTTTAGTGCCTTTTGAATGCCACCTTTATCCATCAGTGAGTCAGGCTTGCCATCTTTACCCGGGAAAAGATAACGCGGATGGCGATGGGTTTGCCAGTAATACCGCAGTGCAAGTAAAGTGCGTTTAGGTAAAGGAATCAGCCTATCCTTGCCACCTTTAGCATTACGAATATGCACCTGCATCATCCGCGAGTCGATATCACCCACCTGCAGTGAAATGCCTTCGCCAAGCCTAAGCCCCATGCTGTACAGCACCAAGAAGAACACCTGATAACGCAGTTGGTGAGTGAGGCTAATGACGATAGCGACTTCAGCTGGGGTCAGAATATCGGGCAAGCGTTTTACCTGTGGCGGCTTAACGATGTTGAGCCATTCCCACTGCAGGTTAAGCACATGACGGTAGAAAAACTGTAAGCCATTACGGTCAAGCTTAACTGTGCTCCATGAGTGTGACGCTATCAGTTGAGCGAAGTAGCGCTTCAAATCATTGGTTGTGAGGTTGTCGGGGCAACAGTCAAAATAGGCCGCAATACGTCTAACGGCTCGGCTATACGCATCGATAGTTGCGGGTCGCTTGCCTTGCAGGGTTAAGTTGGTAAGATGTTGTTCATAAAGAAAATCAAAGCGTTGTTGTTCGGATGTGTTCATGGCAATACTCCTAGATTTACGACCAAGGCAGGTCGCCTCTAGAAAGTATTTAGGATGGTAGAGCAAAGAGGCTTGTTATCTCTTCTGCCGCACAGCGGCTTCGTTCAACAAGGCGTTATGTCTCCATCATACATTAGGAGTTTTGTGTGAATATAATTACAACGAATAAAAACTTCGAAAGTTTACTCGTTAAACTTATTAATAAATATGATGATATTCATATTTCTGTCGCTTGGGCATCAGCTAACACAAATGTGTTTAAAGCATTGCTGGAAAATAGAAAAAAATTGTCAACCACTACAATAGGCACTCATTTTTATCAAACTGACCCTAATGTATTAGATGCTTTTATAGAAAGTGAGAGTGTTAAGTTTATTACTCAACCTAGTGGTGTTTTTCATCCGAAGGTATATTTTTTCTCTAACTCCGAAGGTTGGGAAGCTATCATAGGTAGTGCCAATATGACAGCAGGAGCGATGAACAATAATCAGGAAATGAGTGTTCATTTTTCCAGTTTTGAACAATCACAACCTAATCTAAAAATTGATATTCTTAAAAGCATTACTGCTTACTTTGATAGTGCATCTGCTATTACGACAGAGGAAGCTAACGCTTATCGATGTATCTGGGCTAAAAACAAAACCAAG
The DNA here is from genome assembly GCF_052977065.1 of Shewanella sp. 125m-1. Lineage (NCBI taxonomy): Bacteria > Pseudomonadati > Pseudomonadota > Gammaproteobacteria > Alteromonadales > Shewanellaceae > Shewanella > Shewanella sp. 125m-1. Next base: position 839 of record NZ_JBRILT010000084.1, on the reverse strand, counting down.
CTTGATAGGCTTTCAGATATTTATGGGAAGAAAACATCAAGGAAGTCAGCAATACAAAGCACTATAATGCGAATGCCTTGGGATGAATTCTCCTCTTTGGTTAAAAAAGATCCTTATCACGGTATTAACGATCGCCTCGATTTACTCAATATTATCCATCAAGGATTTCTATCCTATGATAAGTATAAAGATATGCCACTTGCTTTACGTAAGACAATTGCTGGTTTACCAAATGATCTCCATGATCATTGGGGCTGGTTCGGTAGCATGAGGGGAGCAGGTGTTTTTCATAGTAATATAAACAATAATAATCCATATATTTCTGATGCTATTCAGCATATTGACCTAAACAAAAATATTACTAGAAGTGACTATATGCAATTCATCGATTGCTTTGTAAAAGCGTTTCCTGATGGCAGAGATGGTATAGGAACGGCTAGTAGATTACTTGCGATGAAACGACCTGATATTTTTGTTTGCATTGATGATAAAAACAATAAAAGTATGTGTAAAGATTTCGGTATAAAAATTACTGGAATGACCTACGAAAGATATTGGGATGAATTAATTTGTCGTATTCATGATTCTGTGTGGTGGCAAACTAATCAGCCGAAAGAAAAAAGTGAAAAAGAGATTTGGAAAGGCCGTGCAGCATTATTAGATTGTATTTTTTATGAGCATAAGGCATAAAATTTATCAACTGGACGTATTACGACTGATGTTATTTAGGCGTTACCGTGTATCAGATTGCAATACATTCTCGGCTCTTCTCCGCTTACATGAGCTTGATATTTGGATAAAAGGTTGAATGGGTATCAGGGACTGATGTTTGTCTGATC
>NZ_JBRILT010000083.1:0-6646 GCF_052977065.1 Shewanella sp. 125m-1 | reverse complement strand
ACTGTGGCGATAATAGTTCGCCCATCCTCTCAGTTTCGGATTCAATATTTTGATTAAATCGTTAACGGGGATTGTTGGATGCTTTCTGATGAATTCACGTAGATTACTCAAAAATGATAGAACGTTACTTTTACTCGGCTTAATGAGCAATTTGCCTTTGTACTTTCTAAGATTGAATCCCAGAAAGTCAAAACCATCATCGATATGAGTTATGTGCGTTTTCTCATCAGAGAGTTAAAGCCTCTTTCCTGTAGAAAACCAATTAGCTGCGGTTTGATTTCATTAACGAGCACTTCCTTCGAAGAACCTGTGATTGCAAAATCCAATCACTCTCAGCAGGCATTCCGAACAAATCCAGCATCAGATCCAAAGTAAACTGGCAGACTATTCCGAATGGTTTCGGCAGAAGAAACAAAGAAATGCTAATTTAAACCTTACGGTCAGCGAGTGCATAGCTTCTGGTTCATTTCTGTATGGCCTTCAAAGCAGCCAAAAATAAAGCCCCTAGCGGGGCTTTAATACCATAGGCGTGAGACGTTTAACTTACCCCTTTAACTTTTTACCACAATGCCAGCAAGTATCGCTAGGAAGCCTATATGAAAAATAACCTTTCATGATCTGATTCTTATTACAATGATGGCAAAAATATCCAAACACCATATAAAATATGTAGATACCTAGTGTCATCCCAACCCAAAATAGTATTTCATGCAGAGCGCTTCCTTTTACAACAATAAGCTTGTAAACCACAGTGAGTAACACTTGAATTAACAACGCCAACTTAAATTTTATGGATCTTTTCATTTATTTGCCCCTACAAATATTATCTTAGAAGGTTTCTTTAATAGCTTCATAGGCTTTAGTTACCGCTTGTCCAATATCTTCATTCGTTATTGTAACAGTCTGGCTAACACTAGCATCAAGACCTATGGCCGCCCCAATTTCAGTAGCCACAGAAGTCTCACCAGATGCTAGCCCCCCTAATGAAACTGCTACAGGACCAAGTCCTGCATCAATTGACGCGTCAGTTCCTTGAAAAGTTTCGGAAGTATGACTACCTTCCTCTTTGCCAAAGGTAGCGCCTCCAATTGCTCCAACTTTAATTCCTGTTTGTTTTAAAAATCCTTTGGATGAATCACCATCAACTTCAGAAGCACTTCTATTGATTCGAGCAAAAGCACCACTCGTCGTCGAACCATCACCAGCAGAATTTGGCGTAAATGTTACTATCCCAACATCAACAGAGCCGTAAAAAGGCATTTTTAAAGAAATATATGTAGCTTTAAAGTCTTTACCATCTGGGTCTGTGTATCTATAAGGGTTGTTCGCAGCGTAAGCATAACGATTAAAGTTGTGAACATTTTTAAAACCAACCGGGTCATTCGAATAAAAACGGCCAATAAGTGGATCATAGTATCGTGCCTGCATATAAATTAGTACGAACTACGATCCATTAAAAATTAGAATAAAACGCTAATTTTTCATATATTCCTAGATTCTCATTGTGCAAAATAGCTAACTAATTGGCAAGAAGAAGGTTTAAAACTTACTAATTAAAACAACCCGCTACCACCTTCAGCCGAAGGGTGAGTAGCTTCATAGACTTGAGACAGTTTTTTACGGCTGACATGGGTATATAACTGAGTGGTGAGAATGCTGGCATGACCGAGCATCTCTTGGATGTAACGTAAGTCAGCACCATTATCTAACATGGTGGTTGCGGTATTATGGCGGAATAAGTGGCAAGCACCTGTACGGTCAAATCCTGCTAATTTGACATATTGTGAAGCCATATCTGATAATTTACCTGGTACATAGCGTTTGCCGTTATTCGCTAAAAACAATGCTTTTCCTGAGCTGATAAAGGCAAACATTGGTCGAATCTTGCCAATGTAAAACGCAAGCCATTCACACCCACGCTGGCTTATAGGCACTAGTCGTTCTTTCTTGCCTTTACCATGTACACGCACCATTTTCCCAGTAAAGTCAATATCATCAATATTGAGCTTAACCAGCTCACCACGGCGAATACCGGTGGCAAAAAATGTTTCGAGTATTGCTCTATCTCTTAGCCCCTTAATGCCAAACAATAACGGCTGCTCTAAGATAACTTTGATTTCTTCAACGCTGTATAGTGCTTTGGGTATCTGGTGCCCTTTACTTGGTAATTCGATATCCGCTAGAGTGTTCTTCGATAACAATCCCTTTCTGTGCATATACTTTACAAAAGTTTTTACATACGTCAGTAAACTGCGTTTTTGAGCAGACCCTAACGGTTCGTTATCCAGCTGTTTACGATAGCTATTAAGATAAGCAGCATAGTCATCCATCAAGTCTAGGCTAACCAAGTCTATGGTACTGATACTTTGCGCTTCACACCAAAGTATAAACTTCTTAAGGCCTCCTCGCTTATTGCGAACGGTATCAGAGCTTTGCCCTTTGGCAAGACAAAGCTCAAGATAATACTCTACACAAGGCCAAAATAGCTTAGTGGTAGGTTTGTCCATGAATTAGTTCCTTCGCATAGGCTATGCCTGCATCTACAAATGCTTTTGGCTCTGGTTTATGCCAGTAAACTATCGCTTTGTCGCCACTTCGAATACGACCAATTCGGTAGCCTGTTGCTGAAACAATTTGCCCACTATCAATGGTTGGGAAAACAATACAGCCACGGAATAATTCATGACCGCTTGAACGAACTAAGCCACTTCGTTGCAAGCTCCCACGTATAGCAGCCCCTTCAGGCGTGCGACACTTCGGAATACATTTACCTAAGGTCCGATCGCAAAAACCAACATCATTGATATGTTGTGTTTGCTCTTCTATCAGGCAATTCATGTGAACAAACTTTTGGGCAATATCACTGCATGCAAACTGGCGCTGATAATGCTCAAATGCTTGCTGGATATATAAATCGTCAAGGTTAATTTGACCTAACACACTTAGGTAGCTTTCGTTACTTGTCCGCATGACTATCCCCCCTTTTTGTTTAGTGCTTTTTCACCGATCAATTTGCGAATAGACTCACCTTTTAGTTCAATCTTATGGCTTTTATGGATAATGCGATCTAATACAGAATCAGCAATGGTTGCATCCTGAAAGGACTCATGCCAAGTGGTCACAGGATATTGTGAGGTTATGATTAACGAAGCACCTTGGTCACGAGCTTCAACCAGCTCAAAGAATAAATGACGCTCTTCGCTGCTCATTAATGCATTCCCCCAATCATCTAAAATGAGTAGTGGCACACGATTAATCTTGCGTGTTAATACGGCAAGTGTATTTTCTTTTTTGGCCGCGACTAGCTCTAATAACAAATTAGCCATGCGATAAAACAATACTGGTATTTGTCGCTTTATTGCTTCATTAGCTAGCGCACAAGCGAGTGTGGTTTTACCTTTTCCTGTCGGCCCAATAAGCAACACATGTTGATGACTCTTGATCCATTCACATTTTGCTAGCAGGTTTATCGTAGATACCTTTAACTTGGGATAAAACTCATATTCAATACCGTCAACATAGGCATCGGGAAAACGAAGCTTTGCTCGTCTTAATAAGGTTTGCTGCCGTTTATCTTGTGCAAAGCAAAGTTGGGCATTTAACAGCTCTTCAAGACGTTCATCAAAAGGCATTTCTATGTATTCGGTTGCTTTTGCTTGCACTACTAACGCCTGTGCGACACCAGTTAATTTAAGCTTATTACATAATCTAAGTAACAATTTAGTGCTCATGTCTGTCTCCTTCGAAATACTGACTACCTCTAACATTGGCGTGCAATAAGTCCTGTGGTACATCATTATATTCATAAGCTTTTGCTCGAATAACTAATTCAATATCAGTGGGCGAAAATAAATCTTCCGCTTCACGCTCAAGAACGTAACGACAAGCACTTAGAAATATTTCACTACCTACTTTCGCCTCAAGTTTTTGCAATGCAGCACAACGTTTACCAATCACTCTTGAATTTGGATTGGATGTTTTAGCATATTGCTTTTCAATCAGATGCTCTGCGTCTTGGCCAATCTCTTTAGCCCAGGCCATAAAGATAGGCATAGATTTGCGCTGCTCCGCTAAGTGGCTTGGTTTCATATGTGTTTGCTCAATAGATACACCGCCTTTTTCATCACTTATTGAATGGCGTGCGACTTCTTTATCCTCACTAACAACAATGATTTCTTCCAAAGTGATACGAATATGGACTTTTTCACCAATGAGTGTGTACGGCACTGAGTAGCGGTGCTCATTGTGCTCAACTAGATAGGTTGCCGGTACATGACAAGATTTAGCATGAATAAAGGGGGTAAATGGCTTAGCGGGTAGAAGCATAAGCGCTTGTTTTTCCTTTTCTTCAAAAAGGTCCTGACGGCTATAATCGTGCTTTTGAAAAGGCTGATGATTAAGACGTTCTACTTCCGTAAAAAGGTAAGCATTAACCTCGTCTTCAGAAAAAAAGTTATGTCTTGACTCATTGGGGCAATTATTTGGGTCGTGACAATTTTTGCCGTATTTTCAGCATTAGCGTTGTCTTTTGGGGTGCCTACTCTTGAGGTATCGCAGATGTTGCCATAGTGCTCAGATACTGCTCTTGCGTTTTCATTGAGTAGTGCGATCAATTTAGCTGTAGTCACCATCGCTTTTGCATTATCAAATTGAATAACTTCGGGAACACCGCCAAAATAATCAAATGCCTTTACGATACCCTGTACCCAGCTTTCAGATTTCAGATTTCATATCTTTTGTTGCGAGGGAAAAGAGCTTTTTAGAGTAGCCAAGGCAAGCGACAAATACAGGAAGAAAAATCACTTTTCCACTTTTTTTATACTTGGCTTTACTGCCTAAGTAATCAATGAACATCACTTCACCGGGGCGGTAAAACTGTGTCATAGTGGCATTGTTTTTCTTAAGAAAAGCTCTAATTAACCCATAAAAGATAGTTTGTTTATAAGCACGATCTCCGTATTGAATACGGTACTCAATATATTGGATAGCCAATGATTTCTGCTTCTTTCGAGGCAGTTCTTTTTGTCTGAGTACCTCAGCATAATCAGGGGGAACTTTACTCGATTTACGGATGGTGAGCTTAGGATAGAATACACTTTTTAGCTCACTGTTCGACATTTGCTTAATGGCTATCCAAGTAAGTTGTAATTTAGCTAATTTTGAACGTATCGTGCTCACCACGGGGTGTGAACACCGTGTGAGGGTAGCTATATAACGATTTGAATAGTCGGCATAAAAAATTAAATGCCAGAGTACATTTCTAAATTTGTGAGTTGCTATCATATATACCTCTGTTTAGTTAAAACAAAGGCGCAGTGATGCCTTGTCTGATATGACAACTTGACAATATATCAGTAGGATTACATAGTTACTAAGTCGGATTCATGACAAAGTAACTCAGCAATCTCAGTTTTGGTGCTAGCCTCGCCGAGATTGTTTTTGCGCCTAATAAAATTAAATGTTCTTCATTAATTTTCCTTAAATTTACTTTGCTAGCGACTAAGCAACATCACAGTACAAAGCAAACCTTCCTTGACTATTGTCCAAAAAAGCACTCTTGCTAGTTGTGTTTTCTCGAAAGAACTTGGTGGATACAATTCTAGGGGCTACCACGCAGCGAGTTGCTAAATAATAGTAATGCCTTCTTAGCCACTCATTTATAAGCTTGTCGATTAGAGCTGTGCCCATATTACCTTCTCGTTACAGCTGCGAATTTACTTTCAACTTAGATGCCGTTTTCAGTCAATGCAATACGTAAAGATGTGGAATACGTTACGTGCAAAATAAAAATGGTCATCTATAGTTAAAATGAAGGTTTAGCATGGTAAAGCTAGGGAATTGTTCTGATTTTGTTTGTTTTTTTATATTCAGAATATGTTTGCTTGTCTTTAGATAGCAAGTTATTCCCAGTAATGACCTTTTTATTGCAAAAAACCACGTGAAAATAAAGTTAAAATTTATCTGTTTTTCGAGCTTGGATGGTAAAAAACACCGTTAAAAACATCAAACTCAATTCACTTAATCGATTGCGACTATGAATGAACATGTTATCACTCTAGAGTCTAAAACCAATTCTCTTCGAACTGAATGTTGCTTTGCTTTTGTTTGCAATGCTCTTAATATCCCAATGAACGGCAACAGTATCGGGAAGTCTTTTTCAACAGAAAAAAATAATTATGCTCGCTCTGGAAAATTTACAAAGCTACTAAAAGGGAAGTCTATTCCTTCTCAAGAAACTGTTCTAAAAATGGATGAGAAGGTACCCGGCGTTGCTCAACTTTTTTATTCACCGATTTGGTATGCAATTTTCTGTATCGAAAGAAATATAAAACCTGTATATTTCAATAAATTAGATCCAAATGTTCAACATCTTATTTTTAAAGCTCAGCTTAATAGGTTAGGAAAATTCGAGCTAAAAACGATAACAGCTAGCTTAATAAAAAAAGTATTTGAATTGAATAGTCTAAGTAGCCTCGCTTGCTTGTTATTGTTAAGGCATTCTTTTGATAGGAGCACTTATCAGATAAGAAGGGTTCAATTAGATAAGCCAATTTCTGATAGCTTTGTCAATTTATACCAAACTGGAAAATTAACTGGTCACACTTGCCCAATCCCTAGAACACAATTTTGTCACTCGCTCTGAACT
>NZ_JBRILT010000082.1:0-6835 GCF_052977065.1 Shewanella sp. 125m-1 | reverse complement strand
TGGCTCCCCAGACTGGACTCGAACCAGTGACATACGGATTAACAGTCCGCCGTTCTACCAACTGAACTACAGGGGAAGCGTTTAAGTTACGTCTCGTTGAAGACGGAGCGCATAGTAAAGCGCTCTTACAATTGAGTCAACTCGACAAGCTAAAAAAAATGAAATTATACGCTCAAGTGCTCACCTAATGTTCATTGTGTCGATGAATGCAGCATTTTTGTTAAAATGTGACCAGTAGAAATGCAAGTCTATGAGTTAATCACAGTTTTCGATTAGCTCATTAATGAGACATACCAACAAAAAGAGCTGTTCGCTAGGCTATAAACTACAAATGTAAGAAAATTACATTAAATCGCTTTAGCTTGCTTAACTCGTGTCGAAAGCTTAAACCCCCATAGCAACTAGCGTTGCGAGAGTTATCCACTAAATCTGTGGATAAGCCTGTGGGTTAAGTGAGAAAATCAACCGCAAATGCCGATGAATAGGGCGTTGAGGTTAAAATGAGCTAATTTATAGAAGTTTTTTTTTAGCTAATAAAAACAATGTGATGAAAAAAGCAACAGTTACTTTGGTTGGCTTTTTAAAATGTTGCTAAGTTGTAACTCGCTTATAGTAGTAACTTGTGAATTAATACGCCTATTTTACTGGTGTTGACGCGGAGGTTAGCGTTAAAGGCTAGACTTTAACTTGGTTACAAAGTTTCATTTAGTGATGTTATAAGTAATCGGTTTAGGTGACTTACACGGCTGATCTGATTATTGTCATAGCGCTATTTGGCAACGAACACTAAGTCGAACAAAAACTAATCTAGAAAGTTAAGTCGTCATCAATCAAATTAGGGTAAAATAATTGCTCATTTTTCGAGGGAAGTATTTGAGTGTCAGAATCTGTATTTCAATTAGAGTCTATGTATAAGCCTGCAGGCGATCAGCCTACGGCCATTAGTAAACTTGTGGATGGGCTAGAGTCAGGGGTTGCTTGCCAGACATTACTGGGCGTTACGGGCTCAGGTAAAACCTTTACTATTGCAAATGTCATCGAGAAAATGTCACGCCCAACGATTATTATGGCGCCCAACAAGACTCTTGCTGCACAGCTTTATGGAGAGATGAAGGAATTTTTCCCCCATAATGCGGTAGAGTATTTTGTTTCCTACTATGACTATTATCAGCCTGAAGCTTACGTTCCCTCTACAGGCACATTCATTGAAAAAGATGCATCAGTTAATGCGCACATTGAGCAGATGCGACTCTCGGCGACTAAAGCACTATTAGAGCGTAAAGATGTTGTTCTGATTGCTTCAGTTTCTGCCATTTATGGTCTGGGCGATCCTAAAGCCTATATGAAGATGCTGTTACACCTTCGAGAAGGTGCCATTATGGAGCAGCGTGATATCTTAAAGCGCCTGAGTGAGCTGCAATACACTCGCAATGATATAGAACTGCAACGCGGTACCTATCGAGTGCGCGGTGAAGTGATTGACATCTTTCCGGCAGATTCAGACAAAAATGCCATCAGAATAGAGCTATTTGATGATGAGATAGAACGTTTGAGTCTGTTCGATCCGTTAACTGGCCACATTGTAAAGCGAATAGCACGAATAACGGTTTACCCTAAAAGTCACTATGTCACGCCTCGAGAGTCTATTTTGGCGGCGACAGGAGAGATCAAAGAGGAATTACGTGACCGTAAAAAACAGCTTCTCGAACTGAATAAACTTATCGAGGAGCAACGCATTACAGAGCGGGTTCAGTATGATATCGAGATGATGACCGAACTTGGTTACTGTTCAGGTATTGAAAACTACTCCCGATACCTGTCGGGTCGAGCCCCCGGCGATGGGCCTCCGACCTTGCTAGATTATCTGCCAGAAGATGGTTTACTCATTATCGATGAATCCCATGTAACAGTGCCGCAAATTGGCGCCATGTATAAAGGTGATCGCTCGCGGAAAATGAACCTCGTAGAATATGGTTTTCGCTTGCCTTCAGCGCTTGATAATCGCCCATTAAAGTTTGAAGAGTTTGAAGCGTTAATGCCGCAAAGTATTTTTGTTTCTGCAACGCCTAGCGAATATGAAATTAATAAGTCAGATGGCGAAATCGCCGAGCAGGTTGTTAGACCTACTGGCTTACTTGATCCTGAAATTGAAGTTCGCCCTGTTAGCACTCAAGTAGACGACCTGTTATCTGAGATAGGCAAACGAGTCGCTGTGAATGAACGTGTACTTGTAACGACCTTAACTAAGAGAATGTCAGAGGATTTAAGTGAGTACCTCGATGAACATGGTGTAAAGGTCAGATACTTGCACTCAGATATCGATACTGTTGAGCGCGTCGAGATCATCAGAGACTTACGTCTAGGCGTGTTTGATGTACTGATCGGGATTAACTTGTTACGAGAAGGCTTAGATATGCCAGAAGTCTCTTTGGTGTGTATTCTCGATGCAGATAAAGAGGGCTTTTTACGTTCAGAACGTTCATTGATCCAGACAATTGGCCGCGCGGCTCGAAATGTAAACGGTAAGGTTATCTTATATGGAGACCGTATTACTAAGTCGATGGACAAGGCGATTACGGAAACAAATCGACGTCGTGAGAAGCAGCATCAGCATAATATTGATAATGGCATTACTCCGAAAGGAGTGATCAAAAAGATCACTGATGTCATGGATGTTGGCGGTCACGAATATGTGGACAGCGAACGAGGAGTTGCAGAGATTGAGGGGGAATATCATGTGGCTAAACCTGCAGACATTAGCCATGACATTGACAGGCTAGAAAAACAGATGCATGAGCATGCTAAAAACCTTGAATTTGAAGAAGCCGCTGCAATTCGTGACAAAGTTAGTCGTCTTAGAGAACAGTTTATTAAGGCGTAATTGATTATTCACGCTATTTACTTCAATGCAATCAACTTTAGCTCAATAAACTTTAACTCAATGAACTTTAGCGTTATGAATTTTAATACTAACTGTTGAGCTATTAAGACATTAAAAAGGGGAGCCGAGTACAACTAGGCTCTCTTTTTTATGTGTATCTTATTTTGATTGGAACTACAGTTTATCGTCTTCTTTAACGAGCTTGTTTATGTCGCTGCGGCCAAGCTAGATAAACCGATACGCACAGCAGTCCACAGACAAGGCCAACTAAATGAGCCTCAGTCGCAACTCTTGCACCAATTAATTGGGTCATTTCAATACTGGCGCCAAAGTATTGCTCATAAGCGACTTTTAAAATCACGCCTAGTAATAGCAAGTAACCGCTTTTGTAGCCTTGGCGAATATCGCATACCGCACCGAAGGCAAATAATCCATGCAGCATGCCACTTAAGCCCACATAACCAATCAGCATTGGATAAAATGCGAGTAGCCCCAGCCCTTGCATTAGACACAGGCTAAAAAATAGTATGCTAAGCCCCTTTGCACGGTAATGTTGCTCATGTAAGGCTAATATGACCCAAAAACCCGCGAGGTTCATATACAGGTGCCAGGCATTGGTGTGCAGCAAGTTTCCGCTGACTAGGCGCCACCACTCACCATCAAGGATTAAATACCTTTGGTAGGCCAGCAGCGAGTCGAGTCGCAAATAAAAAAGACTAATACATGTAATTGTAATGACTAACGCAAACACATAGGGGTTGTTGGCCCCCCATTTTAGTTTTTGCATTTATCAGAAAGTCTTGCTTGTATCGCCTCTTTGTCTGCAAGGTACTCTTCAAGACCGCGCATTCTTAATAGACATGCAGGGCAGGTACCGCAACCGTCGCCCTTAATACCGTTATAGCAGGTTAGGGTTTCATTTCGCACAAGCTCCAAGCTATCAAACTTATCTGCAAGCGCCCATGTCTCGGCCTTATCTAACCACATTAGAGGAGTATCAATGGTCAGTTTTTTATCCATACCCTGTTCAAGGGCGGCTTGCATGGCTTTTACAAAGTCATTGCGGCAATCTGGGTAGCCTGAAAAGTCTGTCTCGCAAACACCGGTTATCACAGTATCTGCGCCAAGTTGGTAAGCGTAAATGCCAGCAAGGGTAAGAAAGAGGATGTTTCGGCCCGGAACAAAGGTGTTAGGTAGGCCGTTATCCATTAATTCGTTAGAGACGGGAATGGAGTCACGAGTTAATGCCGATATGGCTAATTCATTTAACAAGGTGACATCCATCACTTTGTGGCTAGCCAGTTTGAGTTTATTGGCCAGCTCTTTTGCTATTTCAATTTCTTCTCTATGTCGTTGCCCATAATCGAATGTGATCCCATGAACTTCATCAAATTGTTGGAGGGCCTGAATGAGGCAGGTTGTCGAATCTTGACCACCACTAAAAACTACAACGGCTTTTGACATAATAAACTTTCAATCTTGTAATAAATAAGAACGAGTAGTTTAACGCAGGCGTGAACGCTTTTAAACTACTTGCGACACAGCGAAAAATCCTCTATAACTGCGCCCCGGTTAACCAAGAGGTAAGATAATGAAATATCCAGTTAATGAAGTATTTGAAACAATTCAAGGTGAGGGGACTTTTACGGGAGTACCAGCCGTTTTTGTTAGACTTCAGGGCTGCCCTGTTGGTTGCTCTTGGTGTGACACTAAGCAGACGTGGGAACTTTTAGAGGAAAACCGCGTAGCAAAAGAGCTTGTGATCCAAGTTGACGGTACTATCGGACGTTGGGCGGAACTTAGCGCTGAAGAGTTGGTTAATGCCTTTAAAGCTAAAGGCTTCAATGCAAAACATATCGTGATCACCGGTGGCGAACCTTGTTTATATGATTTGACTGAGTTAACTCAATACCTTCATAGCCAAGGGTACCAAACGCAGATTGAAACCAGTGGTACATTTGATGTGTTATGTCACGCAGAGACTTGGGTGACGGTATCACCTAAGGTGAATATGAAAGGCGGTTATAAAGTACTTGCCCAAGCATTGAATCGAGCCAATGAGATTAAACACCCCATAGCAACCCAAAATCACATTGATGAGCTTGATGAGCTATTAGAAGGTATCGATGTGACTGATAAAACAGTGTGTTTGCAGCCTATTAGCCAAAAGGCACGCGCGACTGAATTGGCGATGTCTACTTGTATCGCGCGAAATTGGCGCTTATCAATTCAGACTCATAAATATTTAGATATCGATTAAACAATACCGATTAACTAATTTAGATCGCTTGATAATAAAAAGCCCTTGGATTTAATTATCTCAAGGGCTTTTTTGTACCGGTGACGGTTAATCACCATGGGTATATCGCTATTTGTCACTAGGGCAATTTAATACACTTGTCTCACTAAACCGGGTTAATGCATCAGTATAAGGCGTTAGATCGCCGATGTGCTCTTCAATCCAAGCTGCATTGTAATAGGTGTCTAAGTAGCGCTCACCTGAATCGCAAATTAGGGTCACTATCGAGCCGGTCTCACCCCTGGCAGCCATTTCGCTAGCCAATAGCAACACGCCATAGAGGTTAGTACCTGTTGAGGCGCCAGTTTTACGCCCGATAATCTTCTCAAGCCAATTGATTGTTGCGACAGAAGCGGGATCTGGGATCTTACGCATCTCGTCCACGACGCCAGGGATAAAAGAGGGCTCAGCACGAGGCCTACCAATACCTTCAATCTTACTGCCATTACAGCAGCTGACATGCTTGTCTCCAGTATTGAAATAATCAAAGAAAACGGAGTTTTCAGGGTCGACAACACAAAGTTTAGTCGTGAGTCGCTGATAGCGAATATAGCGGCCAATCGTTGCCGAAGTACCGCCAGTACCAGGGCTCATTACAATCCAAGTCGGAATTGAATGTTGCTCTTTTTTCATCTGATAAAAGATAGAGTTAGCGATATTGTTGTTACCACGCCAATCTGTTGCGCGTTCGGCATAGGTAAATTGATCCATATAATGACCATCTAGCTCTTGGGCTAAGCGCTCAGATTCGGCATAAATTTTACTGGAATGGTCAACAAAGTGGCATTGACCACCGTAAAATTCAATTTGTTGAATTTTCTTTTTTGCTGTGGTGCTAGGCATGACTGCGATAAAAGGCAATCCCAGTAATCTGGCAAAATAGGCCTCTGATACGGCTGTACTGCCAGAAGAAGACTCAATTACTGTGGTGCCTTCTTTAATCCAGCCATTACACAGCGCATAAAGAAACAAAGAGCGAGCAAGACGGTGCTTTAAACTTCCCGTAGGGTGGGTACTTTCATCTTTTAGGTAAATATCAATACCCGTTAGGCTAGGCGTATCTAGCTTAATTAAATGAGTATCTGCACTTCGTTGAAAGTCAGCTTCAATTTTTTCGATTGCTTGATTTACCCAAGAATGAGTCACTTGTTTGCCTATGGTTAACACGTTGAACTTAAATCATAGAGAAAAACGAGCCAGATTGGTAGCGAAAAACACACTGCGGATAACTTGTTGTGCCGGTGTAAGCGCCTGATTAAATATACTTTTGTGGTGGTCAGGTGTTTAAGTGGATATTTGAGTCTAGAAAATACTGATTAAATGAAACCCTGATGGTATTTATGTCTTTTTATGTAAACGAAATCGTCACATTTAAATGATTTTGGCAAGGTTAATGTGATCTGAGTATTTAAGCTGTGCTACATGGCGGTGATAGGTAATTGATATATAAAACAGAGGTGTAGCAACTTAGATATAAAAAAGAGATGTCACTGCTTAGATATAGAGACATGGGGGAGCAACTGCAAGATTATTAAACGATATTGATGAATGACTTTGAAATAAGATGGAAGCTGAAACAAGAAGTGGTGGAGGGAGAAGGATTCGAACCTTCGAAGGCTGAGCCGTCAGATTTACAGTCTGATCCCTTTGGCCAC
>NZ_JBRILT010000081.1:0-7198 GCF_052977065.1 Shewanella sp. 125m-1 | reverse complement strand
CTAGAACCTAGAACCTAGAACCTAGAACCTAGAACCTAGAACCTAGAACCTAGAACCTAGAACCTAGAACCTAGAACGTTGGTGTTGTGTCCCGGCGGTCTATCGATACCGTTTTATTGAATTTTTGCTCAACTTAAATTTTTTAACTTTAATTTTAACTTAGATAGTAAGGAAGCATGAAAATGGCGATTCTTAATATGAAAGATCTGGACCTTCAAGGTAAGCGTGTGCTTATTCGTGAAGATCTTAACGTACCAGTAAGCAATGGCGTAGTGACAAGTGATGCCCGTCTGCGTGCATCATTGCCAACGATTAAGCTAGCCCTTGAAAAAGGCGCCGCGGTAATGGTGATGTCTCACCTAGGCCGTCCAACTGAAGGCGAGTTCAACGCTGAGTTCTCAATGCAACCTGTGGTTGATTACCTGACAAAGGCGCTAGATTGCCCTGTGCGTCTTGCTAGCGAATACCTAGACGGTATCGAAGTTGCGGTTGGTGAAGTGGTTGTATTTGAAAACGTGCGTTTTAACGTCGGTGAGAAGAAGAACGATGAGGCGCTATCTAAGAAGATGGCGGCACTTTGTGACGTGTACGTGATGGATGCATTTGGTACTGCGCACCGCGCACAAGCATCGACTCATGGTGTTGGTCTACACGCACCAATCGCCTGTGCTGGCCCATTGTTAGCCGGTGAGCTAGAAGCTTTAGGCAAGGCGCTTGATAACCCTGCACGCCCAATGGTGGCCATTGTTGGTGGCTCAAAAGTGTCAACAAAACTGACTGTACTTGAAAGCCTATCGACAAAAGTTGACCAACTTGTTGTTGGTGGCGGTATTGCTAACACTTTCGTTGCTGCTGCGGGTCATCAAGTCGGTAAGTCACTTTATGAAGCAGACTTGATTGAAGAAGCTAAGCGTTTAGTGGCTAATGCCCAAAGCCGTGGTGGCGATATTCCTGTACCTACAGATGTAGTTGTAGCAAGCGAGTTTAGCCCTACAGCGACAGCAACACTGAAAGATGTAAGCGATGTTTCAGACACTGATATGATTTTCGATATCGGCCCAGACAGCGCTGAAGCACTTGCTGAAATCATCAAAAATGCCGGTACAGTTGTTTGGAACGGCCCGGTTGGTGTATTTGAGTTTGATCAGTTCGGTGAAGGCACTAAGCGTATTGCACAGGCGATTGCTGAATCTAATGCTTTCTCTATTGCTGGTGGCGGTGACACATTAGCGGCGGTTGATAAGTATGGTATCGCAGATAAAGTATCTTACATTTCAACGGGTGGCGGTGCATTCCTTGAATTTTTAGAAGGAAAAGAGCTTCCTGCTGTGGCAATGCTTGAGAGTCGAGGCGAGTAATCGTTACGATTTGATACTCATCTAGACCAAGCAACAAAAAAATTACCAAACTGTTTGTTGGCGGGCTTTAAATCGACATTTGTCGGAGTTACACTAGCCGCCAATAAAACAGTGATAAACGTTGTGTATCCAAGCAGTTTAAAAATCCGATACAGCAACTGATATAAAAATAATAAATAACAGTAACCGTTTTAATGTTAGTCGGTTTGGTACTGGCAACGTTAGAGCATAAAAATCCATCCAAACGATAGCGACCTCGGTGAGGCAACTCACCCTATTATTGGAGTAAAAAATGGCCTTAATTTCCCTACGTCAAATGTTAGATCACGCAGCAGAACACGATTATGGTGTACCTGCATTTAACGTGAATAACCTTGAGCAGATGCGTGCAATTATGCAAGCTGCTGAAGCAACTGATAGCCCTGTCATCGTTCAGGCATCAGCTGGTGCACGTAAGTATGCTCGTCCACAGTTCCTTAAGTACCTAATGGCTGCTGCACTTGAGCAGTATCCAGATATCCCTGTATGTATTCACCAAGACCATGGTACCGACCCTGATATCTGTCAGCGTTCTATCCAGTTAGGTATGTCTTCAGTGATGATGGACGGCTCTTTGATGGCTGATGGTAAGACGCCAGCATCATACGAGTACAACGTTGACGTAACTCGCCGTACAGTGGCCTTTGCTCACGCATGTGGTGTGTCAGTAGAAGGTGAAATCGGTTGTTTAGGTAGCCTAGAAACTGGTGAAGCTGGCGAAGAAGATGGGATTGGCGCTGCTGGGATCCTGACTATGGATCAGATGCTAACAACACCAGAGGAAGCGGCGCGCTTTGTTGCTGACACTCATGTTGATGCACTTGCGATTGCAATTGGTACAAGCCATGGTGCTTACAAGTTTAGCCGTAAGCCTACCGGTGATGTACTGCGAATCGATCGCATCAAAGAGATCCATGCACGTATTCCAAACACTCACCTTGTTATGCACGGTTCATCTTCAGTACCGCAAGAGTGGCTAGAGATCATCAACCAGTATGGTGGTGCTATCCCTGAAACTTACGGCGTACCACTAGAAGAGATCGTCGAAGGCATTAAGCACGGTGTGCGTAAGGTTAACATCGATACTGACTTGCGTTTAGCATCGACTGGCGCAGTACGTAAGTTCCTTGCTGAGAACCCTACTGAATTTGATCCACGTAAATTCTTGAAGGCGTCAATGGAAGCGATGGCTGATATCTGTACTACACGTTACGAAGCCTTTGGTTGTGCTGGAATGGCCTCTAAGATCAAGCCTAAGTCACTTCAAGCTATGTATAAAGCTTACCAGTCTGGCGAACTTGATCCACAAATCAAGTAAGCATTAACGAATAAATTCGATTAAAAATACCTGCCAATGTGCAGGTATTTTTTTGCCTGAAATGTACAACTAAGCCAACTATTTAAGCCCACTATCTAAGTCGCTATCTAAACAGCTAAGTCTATGGTTAGAAATATTCAGTTTGCTATTAGGTGAATGGTGTACTACCCGTTTTCAATTGTTAGAACAAAATGTTAATATTGCGCCGATTTTTAGGGAATATGGTAAACGGAGTACTAATAATATGAAAAAAATGCTTACAGCTTTGGCAGTGGTAATGGCTGCTCCTTTTGCTGCGCACGCAGGTGCTGACTTTGTAGAAGGCGATAAGACTTTCGCAGGTGAAGCTGAGCTGGGTGCGACTTTAACCACGGGTAACACTGAAACGTCTTCAGTGAAAGGTCGCTTGAACATGCTTCAAGAGCTGGGTAACTGGGAAAACCAGTATCTGTTCGAAGGGTTGTACAAGGAAGATACGGGTGATGTTACCGCTGAGCGTTACTATGGCGGTATTCAGGGAGACTACAAGTTCGATGAAAAGAACTACATGTACATCACTGCTAACTACGAAGTTGACCCATTTACGGGTTACGATTATAAAGCTGTCGCTTCGGCGGGTTATGGTCATAAGTTCATCGATAGCAGCGACATGTTCCTCAGTGCCGAAATCGGTCCTGGTTATATTTTTAAGAAGCTCGACGAAGAACAGTCTGCATTATTAGGTTTTGATAATGAAGACAGTGTTATTGCCCATGGTGCGGTTAACTTCACTTATGATATTAGCGAAAGCTCTAAGTTCACCCAGTTATTTGTTGCTGATTATGGCGATAGCTTAGAAGGTCGTTCTGAAACTGCTATTACAGCTAATATTATCGGTGCCTTGGCAATGAAATTTGCCGTTATCGTACGTTATAACGATAAGCCGTTAGATGATAAAGAAAGTACAGATACTGAGACAAACATGACTCTGTTATATGCCTTTTAAAGGCGTTGACAAGCAACTGAACTCGATGCTTTAAATGAGTACTACTGCTTAGTAACTGTAAATATTTGTCAATAAAGGTACCTATCCGGTACCTTTTTTGTTTTTTGTTGGTGATGTTTTGCGCAGCATTTTATTTAAAATATCAGTCATTGCAACCTTCGACTTACTAACGTAACAGGCTGTTACTTGCATTTGTTAAATATCGATAATTTTTATGTGCTAGAACTCACGAAAGCAGCATCAGCTCTGCTTTAGCGTTATTTAATCACGGACTCCGCCGAGGATTCACAGTAAACTGGATACAATTATTAGGTAAGAGTCGTTAACGTGTATATAGGTCCATACCGATTTGATCTCACACTGCAAGAGTTGGTTCATAGCCGCTTAAAGTCAGCGCCCGGGTTCAAGTTATCCAACATTGAGTTTTTGGTATTACATCAATTGATGTCATCAAGAGGCCAAGTTGTATCTACTGAGTTTATGTGCGAAGAATGCTTGCCTACAGTAGTGACCCATCACGACATTGCTACCGCGGTACAAAACATTAAACGTTTTCTTGGTGCAGAACATGCTAGCTGGATTGAAGCGATTAATAAGCAGGGTTATCTATTGCATGTTAAGGCACAAGAAAAGCCGATGTTTAACTGCACTCTCAATTCTATTTCAATTAAAAACTATGTGCTTTGCATCATTCTTGGGATCTTACTGATCATTTTCTTAGCGACTAATCTGCAAACAACATCGGATATTAGCTTGTCGATACCCGATAGAATAAAAATTGCAGGAACCGAGTCGATACTCGTACCTATATATACAAGCGATAAAGATAAAGACAATTTTCACAGTAGAGTTAAGGAGTTGTCGCAGCAGTTGGCGAGCTGTGACAAGCTGAAGTGGCAACGGGTTTATATTGCGCCGTCGAGTGATGGCAGTCGACTTGAGTTCTTGATGAATAATTTAGCCGATGACGGCCAGGCTTGTAATAATTTAAAAGTGAATAATGTGGCTAATGATTGGCGCTTTATTGATGAAGCATGGCTAAAAGAGGTTGGGTTCTGTGAGTAAAGGATTAAATTGCGGGCCATTTTCAGGCTTCAAAACTACGCCAATTCTAGCAACATTAACCTTTATCTTTGGTTTATGTCTGCTACTTGATCACGCCATTGAGCCTGATGATAATTCAAGCCTGTCTTGTACCTCGGGTTCCTACCGTGTTGGCACCGGTTTTGAAGCGACTCAACGACTCGAAATGACTAACACTCAAAAGGGTATTGATATAGCGTTAAGCTTCTTCAAGGGGGATAAGTTAACCCATAAAGTTATGGCGAACGGGACGGTTACCCCCATTAAGGCGCCTATTCTTACCTATGAAGTTGAATTGGCACAGGGTCAGTATTTACGAGGCTTATTGCAAACTGATTATAGTGAGTCATTACAAGCGGCGATAACGCAAGCACAAGAACACCTTGTTGATGAGCAAAGTAAACCCTTTCAAATAAGGGTGCTAGAGATGAATAAAGCGGCTGGAGTCGTGACGATTCAAATCAATCCTGGTAATCATCTATGGGCTTGTAAACTGGATTAATCACTCTCTTTTTAGGTGAGGTTTGTCTTGCGGCGCGTCTAAAGAGAGCTATCCCTAAGCTGCATTGCTAAAAGAGTTGCCAATAAGACTTGCTAGTCTGGAGGGGAAATAAGAGTTTCCAAGCAGGAGTGGAAATTTTAGTGAGCAATCTTAGCGAGCAATCTTAATGGCTAATTTTAATAAAAAAGCTTAATAGCTAAGCTTAATCACAACAAGTGTCAATATCGGTTAGACTTAACAAGGTCTATGTTACTTATTGAGCATGATTTCTAATACGATTACAGGTCATTGTTAATTGTGATAGCGTTAACACTATCGTGTCGATGCGAGTTGCGTTCCCCATACCAGAAAGTTCAATATTGTCAGTACCGCGTCATTTTCTTCGTTATATAAAAGGTGTATGTGTCTAAAGTCAGAATAAAACAGGAAGAAGCACTGTCGATTAAATTTCTTCACCAGATGGAGGTGGGTGATAGCCGCCGGCTGGACCTGTATTTTTTCCTTCCGAAAGAGATGGGGATTAATCCCCAAAGCCTAAATGAAGAGGAGTATTTCCACTCCTCGATAATTGGTCGTCGCTCCTATTATTCTTCCGGCCTGCACCTGCCGTTAGTGCAAAGCCGCTTTGCCAGCCAAAAGAAACGTACAGTCGAGGAGTTTAGGCTCTACTTGAACTTGTTTGCCTACCAGTTTGCCGTCGCCATTGAGACCGACAGTAAAGAGTTAGCTCAGACTGAAGATTTTGAAAAGTTTTATAGTTCACTCGATGAGTTAAGTGAACAAGTGACGAGCTTGCTTAAGCGTTTTAGACGTAATGAGCCCAGTGATGAAAAGTGGAAGTCCTACTTTGAAAACGCCGATAACTATCTTTCCTGGTTATGTGAGCAACGCTTACTAAAATTGCTCGCTCATGCGCCCAGAACCAGTGATTTTAATGAAATTAACGATAGAGTCGTGGCACTTTGTCGCGCTGAGGCGCTTTATCGTCAAGAGCGTAGCTATAACTCGTCGCAAACAGTTAAAGACCCAAACCGTATCGCCAATAAGATGCTGCTATTAAGACGC
This sequence comes from Shewanella sp. 125m-1, assembly GCF_052977065.1. Classification (NCBI taxonomy): domain Bacteria; kingdom Pseudomonadati; phylum Pseudomonadota; class Gammaproteobacteria; order Alteromonadales; family Shewanellaceae; genus Shewanella; species Shewanella sp. 125m-1. Next base: position 848 of record NZ_JBRILT010000081.1, on the reverse strand, counting down.
CTTATACAACAAGGTGTCGTCCTTAAAGAAGATTTAAAAACCTTAGGTGTCGGGCTTAAGAAAATGACCACGGGTATCGCCACGGGCATGGTGATGCTTGTGGTGTCAGCCTTGATTATTAAAGCTCAAGGCTTCTTTAGCGGATTAACCATCGCCTTAGTGCTGACGCTGGCGGTGATTTACGGTTTTCGTGAAATCTTTAAAGACGATATTCGTAACGCCATGTGGCGAGCTATCCAAAAAGGCCGACCACGTTGGAGCCGGCTCCTAAGTGATACCACCAGTAAAAGTATTGTCGCTAGGCAACTTGTTTGGCTTGAGTTTATGCGTAAAAAAGAACTGCCAGATATGGTGTCGCAGATCCTGACTCAACGACATAGCCAAAACAAAATCGATGCCGAGATTCTTCACTACGGCATCCATACCCGGGTTTCGCAGAAAGACTTCTTAGCAGGATACTCGACTATTCAGGAGCAAGTGAACTTTAGTTTTGCACCTTTTGCCCGCAACTTAGAGCGTGGTAAGGATAGGATCTATAAAGAGCAAGATGGAAAGATCAGTAATGAATCCGTTGAGCGTCGTTATCAAGTAAACCTGATCTTGGCTCTGCGAGATGGTAAACAGGTGCCACAATATGCACGCTATAAAATCACCATGAATCGTTCGGCCATTATTGAGATCACAGAGAGTGATTTACCGTCAGGCGTAACGACCATGGAGGAAGCGCCTTTTAAGGAGGAGCTTAAAGCCCCTGCGTAAGTGAAGGGGCTTTGATGTGGTCAACTAAAACTGTACACCAACAGGGGATGCGTATTTACGCAGCCATTTCGGCCGCTGTTGGTGTCATG
>NZ_JBRILT010000080.1:0-7967 GCF_052977065.1 Shewanella sp. 125m-1 | reverse complement strand
GTCACTGTAACCGATAGTAACGGTGCCTTTGATACTGAAACCGTGACCATCACCATTAACGGTAGTAACGACGGCCCAATCGCCAATGCCGATACCCATGTGGTCGATGAAGCGGTGAATAATGCCGCCACGACCTTGATCAGCGGTGAAGTGATTGCAGGTATGGATCACGGCAGCGGCTTTGCCGATGTCGCCGATAGCGATCCTGAAAACCAAACACTTAATGTGGTGAAAGTTGAGAATTATAACAACGTCACCATAGGTGATGGCGATACTGCAATCGGTAACAACATCGTGCTTGTCGGTGAGTTTGGAACCTTGACCATCTCTTCCGATGGTAGCTACAGCTATCTGCTTGATGACAGCAATGCCACCATCAATGGCCTCGATGCCGGTGAGATGGAAACCGATACTTTCACTTACTGGATTGAGGATGCTGATAACCAGCAGGCGATGGCAACCCTCACCATTACCATCAACGGTAGTAACGACGCGCCAATCGCCAATGCCGATACCCATGTGGTCGATGAAGCGGTGAATAATGCCGCCACGACCTTGATCAGCGGTGAAGTGATTGCAGGTATGGATCACGGCAGCGGCTTTGCCGATGTCGCCGATAGCGATCCTGAAAACCAAACCCTTAATGTGGTGAAAGTAGAAAATTACAACAACGTCACCATAGGTGATGGCGATACCGCGATTGGTAACAACATCGTGTTAGTCGGTGAGTTTGGAACCTTGACCATCTCTTCCGATGGTAGCTACAGCTATCTGCTTGATGACAGCAATACCACCATCAATGGCCTCGATGTCGGTGAGATGGAAACCGATACTTTCACCTACTGGATTGAGGATGCCGACAACCAGCAGGCGATGGCAACCCTCACTATTACCATCAACGGTAGTAACGACGCGCCAATCGCCAATGCCGATACCCATGTGGTCGATGAAGCGGTGAATAATGCCGCCACGACCTTGATCAGCGGTGAAGTGATTGCAGGTATGGATCACGGCAGCGGCTTTGCCGATGTCGCCGATAGCGATCCTGAAAACCAAACCCTTAATGTGGTGAAAGTAGAAAATTACAACAACGTCACCATAGGTGATGGCGATACCGCGATTGGTAACAACATCGTGTTAGTCGGTGAGTTTGGAACCTTGACCATCTCTTCCGATGGTAGCTACAGCTATCTGCTTGATGACAGCAATACCACCATCAACGGCCTCGATGCTGGCGACATAGAAACCGATACTTTCAGCTACTGGATTGAAGACGCCGATAACCAGCAAGCCATGGCCACACTGACGATCACCATCAATGGTAGCAACGACGGCCCAACGGCTAATGCCGATACCCATGTGGTGGATGAAGCGGTCAATGATGCCGCCACCGTCGCCATTACCGGTGAAGTGATTGCGGGTATGGATCATGGCGGTAGTTTTGCCGATGTGGCCGACAGCGATCCTGAAAACCAGCCCCTTAATGTGGTGAAAGTGGAGAACTTCGATGGCGAGGTGATTGGTGATGGCGACACACCCATTGGCGATGACATCGTGCTAATCGGCGAGTTTGGTACCTTAACCATCTCCTCCGATGGTAGCTACAGTTACCTACTTGATGATAGCAATGCCACCATCAACGGCCTCGATGCCGGTGACATAGAAACCGATACTTTCAGCTACTGGATTGAAGATGCTGATAACCAGCAAGCCATGGCAACCCTAACGATTACCATTAATGGTAGCAACGACGGCCCAACGGCTAATACCGATACCCATGTGGTCAATGAAGCTATTAATGATGGAATAACAGCGGCTATTGCAGGTGAAGTAATTGCTGGTATGGACCACGGCGGCGGCTTTGCCGATGTAGCCGACAGCGATCCCGAGAACCAAGTGCTTAATGTGGTAAAAGTCGAGAACTTCGACGGTGATGTTATCGGTAACGGCGATACCGCTATCGGTAACAATATCGTTCTGGTCGGGGAGTTTGGTACCCTGACTATTTCCTCCGATGGTAGCTATAGCTATCAGCTCGATGACAGTAATCCTGTGATTAATGAATTAGATGACGGTGAAACAGAAACTGACAGCTTTAGCTACTGGATTGAGGACGCCGATAACCAGCAAGCCATGGCGATCCTCACTATTACCATTAATGGTGCAAAAACTCCTGATGCCCCTATAGTCACAATCGTCGATGATAATAATCCCGACGAAGGTATATTATCATTACAAGAGATTGGAAATGATGATGTACAGCTTTCAACAAGCATCGATCATGATGAGCTCATCGATGGAGGTTTTGTCACATTAACCATCACCAACGATGGTGTTGAGTCAACCCTAACACTGACCTGGAACAGTAACACTGACTCTCTTGATATATCTGGAACACAAAACACCCAATCAGGTTTTGCTTACGATGCTAATACCGGAGTAGTCACTTGGACTGAAAGTACACCAGACTCCACTGGCGATAGCATTACTGTAACTGCAACCCAAACTGATTTTGCAGGGAATGAATCAGCAGAAAGTACAGATACCGCTTTAATTGATCTCAGAGATTATGAATTTATAGTAGGCGGCCCAGGTGATGATGCTATTGATGGCGATAACCAACACCAAATTGTCATTAGTGATACAACCGCTGTGCAACCAGGTGAGAACTATAACCTTGCTTTTATTATCGATACTTCAGGAAGTATGGGAGAACCAGCAGTAAGTACAGCCGCCGACCAGCTTGAAATTGTTTTTAATCTACTATTGGATAGCCTCAATGATCCAGACAACACAGATCCTGGTACTGTAAATGTATTACTCATTGAGTTTGATACAGGTTTACAGCAGAGCATCTCAGTTAATCTTGCAGATCCAGGAGCCATTGATACTCTTCAAGATGCACTTGATGCTTTAAGCAATGGCGGTTGGACAAACTATCAATCGGCATTCAACGCTACTAGTGATTGGTTCGAGAGCGCTCCGGTTGTTGCCAACGCAGGTTCAAATATTACCTACTTCATTACCGATGGTCGACCAACAAGACCGGGTAACGAAGCTAACGCTTATAGCGTGGCTGTGACAGCCTTCAACGAGTTAAACGGATTATCTTTTGTTCAAGCGATTGGCTTAGGTGCAAATATTGACACCGACATTCTTGATGACTTTGATAGCTTAGGAGCGCCACTCAATAACGTGGATGTTGATGATTTAGCAGACGCAATTTTATCAACGGATCTATTACCAGGCAGTGATACTGTTAATGGTAGCGGAGGCAATGACATATTATTCGGCGACCTAGTTGAATTTGACTCATTACCAGGTTTACAAGCCGCCGATGCAATCACTCAGTATGTTGCAGATCAAACGGGTGAATTATTAGCCGACGTATCAGTTAACGACGCACATATTTATATCAGGGAAAATTATGACGAATTTGATGTCTCAAGAGCTGATGATCTGGGAGACATTCTAAACGGTCAGGGTGGTGATGATATTATTTTTGGACAGGGTGGCACTGATACCCTTCGCGGAGGGGCTGGGAATGACATACTTCTTGGCGGTAATGGCGATGACACCTTAGTTGGTGGAACTGGACGAGACTTGCTTTCTGGTGGCGAGGGTAGCGATGATCTTTACGGTGGTTCTATGGCAACGCCTGATGATGGCGAGAGTGACTACTTTGTATGGAATGCAGATTCTGCCGATGCAAATAACACCATTGATAATGTGTATGGCTTCAACACACAATTTGACGTATTAGTTCTATCAGACATACTCATCGGTGAGAATTACGGTAATTTAGAAGACTATTTGTCTTTTGATTTTACAGGACCAAACACTACAATCATCGTCGATGCCAATGGTTCTGCACCTGGTAGTGACGGGGTCAGCATTATTTTAAACGGAGTAGAATTAGAAGCTATTTATGGCAGTAATAGCGATACGGATGTAATTGCAGGCTTACTCAACGATAGTGCTTTATTAATCGATCCTAATACGACACCATTTATTCCACCTTATGATCAAGTCGATGACGGATTAAATCTGCCGTAATTATCAGTCAAAAGTAGCAATCCATCGATTCGATTACCGATGAATGAAAAAAGGCCACTATATCTAGTCAATGCCGATCGTTTAAGCGTAAAATGAGAAATTAGCTAATATTCTAAAACGTTTAAAAGCAAAGAACCCAGTGAAAGCTGGGTTCTTTCATTGTAAGCCTTTAATCGAATCGCGGGATATAGGCTTATCCGAATAGCATTAACTATATCTAGTGGCCTTTTTAATATTTAGTTCTAATTCCATTTTTGCAGTCCAACATTCCCTCCAAAAACAACAACCATAAAGCGCCAAGAAATTGACCTTAAGCAATCATTTATATAACATCACACGATTAGAGGTTACTTTTAAGTACTCAGTTACAACAAACTTGTTTTTGCAGGGAGCAGGGCAATGAAATCGATAATCACAACACAAGCTGGACACATCCAAAACATCAATGGCATTGTTACCGCTACTATTAATGGTAGTGTTCAGCAACTTAGTGAAGGTGAATTAGTTCCTGCTGGAACTAATATATCGATTGCTGAAGATGGTTTTGTCGACATACTATTAGATGATGGCAGCTCACTTTCATCCTCATCAGAAGAAAATAGCGAATTACTAAACACTCCTTCAACGCCTTCGAATAGTTCCCCCTCAGCTGAAGACGAAGCCCTAAGTGAAATCGAAGCAATCCAAGCGCTTATCGCTTCAGGAGAAGATCCTACAGACGGCCCAGACACTGCCGCAGGTAACCAAGCTGGTAACGAGGGTGGCTCTAGTCATGTATCTATTGCTCGCGGCGGATCAGAAACGATTGCGAATGCAGGCCATGATACAGCAGGACAACAAGACTTCCCTCTTGTTGCAAGCCTATCTTTAAATAATACCAATGATGATGCTAACGCCGACTCTGGAATAGATAACACAATTCAAATTGCCCAATTCACTGATAACTTTGTCAATGGCGTAGCCTATACGACATCATCGGGTCTTAGCGGTTTTACTGGTGATGCAGGTTCTGATGGCTCATTTACTTATCGTGAAGGCGATACCATTACTTTCACCATAGGTAATGTCACCATCGCAGCTTTTGGCGCTGATGCGATTCAAGGCACAATCTTATTCCTGCAAGATATCGCAGGCACTTCACTTGCTGATAGTAATCTCAACTATGTAGAAAATATGGCTATTTTTCTACAAGCTTTGGATAACGATCTTAGTGATGGAACTGATGACGGCATCCTACAAACGAATAGCTTACTCAACCTAGATGCTAGCTATGATTCAAATATCAATATCTCGACTGCAATACACGAACTATTAAGCAGTTATATTGATCCGACAACTGGCGAACCATTAAATATTGCCACAGCAGGTAAAGAGATGCTGTCGCAAGTCCTTGCACTGCTTGGGATTGAGTTTACTCGCGATTCAGAACGCTCTCCTGACGAGCAAAACGTTTTCGAAAGCTTAGCCATGGGTCACGTTGCCGACACCATTGAAGACTTAGCAGGGGACCGAGCCCCGGATGCTGCAGATGAAAGAACCGTTGACGTACTTGAAGTGCCTGGCGGTCTAGTTACATATAACTATAACGAGCTAGATGGACAAATTACATTTTCGGCAGAAGATTTACTTAAAGGCGCCACAGCACATCAAGTTATTAGCGATAACCTAGTCGTTAAAAATGTGCGCTTAAGTGCTGACTTTGAAGATATTGGTACCCTGGTTGATTTAGGTGATGGGAACTACGCCATCATCCTAAACGAAGGCGTAGATCAATATGATCTGGAAGGGTTAACACTCGACTATCGTGTTGAGGATTGGACAGCCTTTAGAGAAGTCACCTCTTCAACTCAAGATCAATTCAAGTCACACTTATCGGCTGACATTCCAGATGTTTCTGAAGGTGACGGATACAATGAGTTTACACTCAACAGTGAGCTCGTATTTGAAGAGGACTCCCTCTTAGAAATCACCTTTACCAGTGAACTTCTTAGCGAGCAATTAGGTATTCCAATTGCCGAGTATGCCGATGATTATACGGTTCCGATCGAATACTCAAATGATGGCGGATTGACTTGGCAGACGATGATGGTCACCTCTATCGATTATAGTGGCAGTATCCCCCGCCCTATTTTTGGTTTTGAGTTATCTGCAGGCAATAGCAGCGTAATGATCCGTGTACCAATTTTCGATGACGCTAAAATTGAACCTACCGAGTACTTCAGAGCGACTGTCACAGGTGAAAATGTTTATGACGAGCTATTAGACTTCGCGATTTTTGATAATGATGCAGCAGGCAGCGACCTACCACTAATTAACATAGACTATGCTATCGCAGTTGAAGGCATGGAAAATGCGGTATTTACGCTAACCTTAAGTGAGCCAAGCGACGAAATAATTACCGTCAACTATTCTAGTGAAGAGCTATCGGCACTCTTTGGTGAAGACTTTATTGCAGTCTCAGGCACTGTTACCTTCCTACCTGGACAAACAACGGCATTTATTACTGTGCCAATTGTCGATGATCTCATTGTAGAAAATCCAAACCCTGAGTTTGCGCTTATCAATTTGTTCGATCCTACCAATGCTCAACTGGCCGACTCACAAGGTACATTACGTATTTTCGATAACGATAGCCCGATAAATGCGGATGTCAGTATCGACCTAGACCCAATCACTGGCGATAACCTAATAACCAGTGATGAAGGGCAACAAAGCATTACCATTACAGGTACCGTCAACGCAGATGCCGCAATCACCATAGGCATCATCGTCATCACGATAAATGGTACCAATTACCAAACCTTGATGAACGAAGATGGTAGCTTCTCTATCACTGTAGAAGGCTCAGAACTGTTACTAGATGCAGACACAGTAGTTGATGCTGTTGTGCATGGTTTTGGCCATAATGGCGAACGTGGTCAAGCATCGACGACTGAAGATTACGATTTAATGAGTATCGTCCAAGATGATGTTCAAGTTATTGATGAAGACAGTGTAGCTACGGGTAACGTACTCGATAACGACTCAGACCTAGATGATGACCTAACAGTCGCCTCTTTTGAGGTCGAAGATCAAGAATACACAGCAGGAAGCAAGGCTGAAGTTGAAGGTGGCGAACTCGTCATCAATGAAGATGGCTCTTACACCTTCACGCCTAATGACAACTGGAACGGCAGCGTACCAGTCATCACCTACACAACAAATACGGGTGAGAGCGCAATACTGACACTTGAAGTGACGCCAGTCATTGATGGAGCACCGCAAGTAACCATAGCTACAGATGCAAATAATGATGCATTTATCAACTTTGATGAACTTGCTGAAGCATCAACTATAGATATCACTATCGACTTAACCAGCACGGGTGCGATTGCCGGAGACACACTCACTGTTAATGATGTCGATATCATTCTTACTCAAGCTCAAATTGATGAAAATTCGGTAGACCTGACTTTACCTTCCCCTGGGGAAGGTAATGAAATAATCGTTACAGCGACAGTTACAGATCAAGCTGGTAATACCTCTGCACCAGGTTCCGATTCAGCAGTTATTGACACTCTTGCAGAAACGAGCATAGACCTTAACCAGATAGTGATAGGCACAGATAACGTCATAAATGGTGATGAAGCCATTGGTACAGTTACCCTCAGCGGAACTGTAGGTGGTATTGCACAAGTTGGTGATACTATTACCCTCACCTTAGATGGCAATACTATCATTACCACGACTGTCATTGAGTTAAATGATAGTGTTCTTGGATTTAGCACCACTGTCGATGCAGGCATTCTAGTAGATGGTGAAACAACAACTGTTACTGCCAGCGTCACCAGCACCGACTTAGCAGGCAACAGCGCCACCGCGACCGATACCGAAGATTATGACGTCGATACGACTGCGCCGGTCAACTTGGC
>NZ_JBRILT010000079.1:0-8048 GCF_052977065.1 Shewanella sp. 125m-1 | reverse complement strand
GCCGAATATATGGGTGCAATGAACTCTTCTCAAAGTTGATATTAAATATCTTGCAAACCGGATGGGTCCATATATGCCGACGGTGAGCTAGAAACGCAGATGGTTACCGGTGACTTAAATGCGGCATTGGTTGAATGGGTCGTTCAGTATCGTATAGCCGAACCTATCAAGTTTTTATTCGAAGTACGCTCCCCTAGCGCCACGCTACGTGATGTCTCTGAGTCCGTTATGAGAGAAGTTGTCGGTGATCGTACTGTGGATGAGGTAATTACTATTGGCCGACAAGAAATTGAATCTGAAGCGCTCGATAAAATGCAGGCGCTGACGACCAAATATGCCATGGGGATCAATATTGATCAGGTGCAGCTTAAAAATATTAATCCTCCTAAACCGGTACAGGAATCGTTTAATGAGGTAAACCAAGCCCAGCAAGAAAAAGAAAAGCTGATTAATGAGGCTCGTCGAGATTACAACAAAGTCATTCCTTTAGCTGAAGGTGAAAAGGATCAGCGGATCCGTGAGGCTGACGGCTACCGCCTGAAAAGAATTAATGAAGCACAAGGTGATGTTGCTCGATTTAATGCGTTATTGGGACAGTACAGTAAAGCCCCTGAAGTGACACGTCAGCGGATTTACATCGAGACCATGCAGACGGTGTTGCCCGCTATTGAGTCAAAAATCATCATTGATGAACAAACTCGCAATGTTTTGCCTTTTCTAGATCTTAAACCTAAGCAAGACAAACAGGGGCAGGCTCATGAAAAAGATTAGTTCAGCGGTTACCTTTATTGTCATCGTTTTTAGCTTGCTTGCTTTGGTTGGGTCGCTTTATACGGTAAGTGAAGTAGAGCAGGTGATTATTACCCAATTTGGAAAACCGGTAGGAGAACCGATAACTGACGCGGGGCTCAATATAAAAATCCCCTTCATACAGGAGGTTAACGCTATCGATAAACGCGTACTAGAGTGGGATGGTGATCCGTCCGATATGCCAACTAAAGATAAACTTTATATCTCAGTCGATTTATTTGCGCGCTGGCGAATAACCGATCCATTACAGTATTTTTTGCGTTTACGTGATGAGCGCAGTGCTCAGTCGCGACTTGATGACATTTTGGGGAGTGAAACACGCAATGCGGTAGCGAAGCATGAATTGATTGAAATTATTCGTACCACAAAAAATAGGCAGCCTTTAAGGGATGGTCAAACGATAGAGGCTGTGAGCGACTTAACACTAGGGAATTTAGTGCCGATCACCAAAGGACGTCAGGTGATTGAAGAGGAAATATTTTCCGCTGCGACAGATAAAGTCCGAGTGTTTGGTATTGAGCTATTGGATATTCGCTTTAAGCGTATTAACTATAACGCCAGCGTAAGACCTAAAATTTATGATCGTATGATCAGTGAAAGACGTCAAATTGCAGAGCGCTTTCTTTCTGAAGGATATGGAGAAGCGGCGAGGATTAGAGGTAATCGTGTCCGTGACCTAAATAAGATCCAATCTGAAGCTTATCGTGATGTGGAGGAAATTCGAGGCTCTGCTGATGCCAAAGCGGCAGAGATATATGCGCTGGCGTATAACCAAAGTCCTCAAGCGGTGGGTTTATATGAGTTTACGCGCACAATGCAGTCTTATCAGTCAATCATGGCTGAAAATACGACTTTAGTCATATCCACCGAGAGCGATTTATTCAAGTATCTAAAGGGAGTATATCCACCAGAGGCGATAACATCCGCACCTAAGCAACAATGAACAAAAAGCAGTTCCAACCCGATGAGCGCGGTCACCCCACCCAACTTCCTAAAGAGTATGTTGACTGGATAACCCAGCCGATAACCCGATTTTTGCATATTGAAGCCGCTGCTGGCACGGTGTTGTTGTTTTTTACCCTAGCGGCTTTAGTGCTGTCTAATTCTATATGGGCTGAAACTTTTCTGTCATTGTGGGACGTTCCTGTTGGTATCACTGTGGGAACAATCGAATTTACACGTTCGCTGCGCGAGTGGATCAATGATGCATTGATGACCTTGTTCTTTTTCTTAATTGCACTGGAGCTGAAGCGAGAAATCATATTAGGGGAGCTAAAAACACCGCGTTTAGCGATGCTATCTATCAGCGGAGCTGTTGGTGGTATGTTGGTTCCAGCCTTGCTCTATTTAAGTCTTCAATTAGATCAGCCTGGCCAGTATGGCTGGGGGACTGTGATGGCAACCGATACCGCATTTGTTATTGCTTGTCTCACGTTACTTGGCCCTCGTATTCCGAAAAGTTTACGGGTCTTTATGCTCTCACTGGCAATCATTGACGATATTGGCGCCATCATTGTGGTGGCCGTAGGTTACGGTGAAGACATTCAGTTGCATTATATTGGGCTTGCCGTGATTGGATTCGTGCTGGTTAAAATTATGGCAGTGCTCGGGGTCCGCAATATCATGTTGTATTTTCTTGTCGGCGGGGCTATCTGGCTTGTAGTCGATGCTTCAGGAATGCACCCTACTGTGACTGGAGTGATATTGGGGTTGATGACTCCGACTAACCGTTGGGTAAGCGAAGCACGTTTATTGACGATAATAGAATGTGTTGTGCCATCTCACTCGATAGGAAAACAGGGGGTTTTTAGTGTAAAACGTAAAGTGCTCAAAACGGCTGAAGCGGCGACCAGAGAAGTACTTTCTCCCGTTGAACGTTTAGAGATGTTACTTCACCCCTGGATTGGTTTTGTCGTTATGCCTTTGTTTGCATTCGCTAATGCAGGTATCCCAATTTCTCTTTCAGAAATATCAGCTTCGTTGTTTACTGCTGTTTTTGTTGGTCTCGCAGTGGGTAAACCTATCGGCATTATCTTATTCTGCGGCTTAACAGTATGCACTGGTCTAGCGATAAAGCCGCCGGAACTTCATTGGTCATATCTTTTTGCTGGTGGCATATTGGCCGGAATTGGTTTTACCATGTCGCTATTTATTGCAAACCTAGCGTTTAATCCAGTTCTCATCAATGATGCAAAGCTTGGGATCTTGTCTGCCTCGTTATTCTCGGCATTAATGGGAATGGCATTATTAAGCTGGCTATTAAAGCGCGATACTAAGAACAAGCAGCAGGGGAAGTAGGGCACTAGGAAAGGAGTCGAGGGTTAAAGAGAAATGTAGATTGGCCCTATTTAGCAGCTCAATAAAAGTATTTAGCTGTTAAGCGAAAGCATTTAACTGCTAATTAAAAGACAGGCCCTAAACAGGGCCTGAAACACCCGATATTAAGCTGGAGTGTGGCTCGCTTGATGTGGGTTACGAGTATCTTGACCTTGTGGCAAGTTACGCAGTAACACGGCTTTTTCAAGCTCAACACCAGCTGGTACGTCTAGGAATACAAAGTGACCTGAACCTAGACCGGCCTCAACACTTTCACCTTTACGGTTAATTAGGCTATCAACTTTGATGGTTAAGTTACCCTGTGGCGTCATCACTTCAACGCTGTCGCCCACTAGGAACTTGTTCTTTACATCAATTTCAGCAAGGCCCGCTTCATTACGAACGCCAGTAAACTCACCAACAAACTGCTGAGTATCACTGATTGAATAGCCATAATCGTAGTTTTGATATTCATCATGTACGTGACGACGTAAGAAACCTTCGGTATAACCTCTGTGCGCTAGACCTTCTAGGTTGTGCATCAAAGTACGGTCAAAATCTTTACCTGCCGCAGCATCTTCAATCGCTTGACGATAAAGCTGGGCGGTACGTGCAACATAGTAGAAAGATTTAGTACGGCCTTCGATTTTCAGTGAATCTACGCCCATTTTTGTTAGACGATCAACATGCTGAATCGCGCGTAAGTCTTTAGAGTTCATGATGTAGGTACCATGCTCATCTTCAAACGCTGGCATGTATTCACCAGGGCGACCTGCTTCTTGTAGCAAGACGATTTGGTCAGATGGCTGACCTGCGCCTAATGTTGGCGTTTCAATCTGTACGTCTGGGTTAACGGCAATAATGTCACCGCTTTCATTTTGCTTCGCCTCATGAACATCGTACTTCCAGCGACAAGCATTGGTGCATGTACCTTGGTTAGGATCACGCTTGTTGATGTAACCAGAAAGCAGGCAACGGCCAGAATAGGCCATGCATAATGCGCCGTGAACGAACACTTCTAGTTCGATATCAGGGCAACGTTGACGAATCTCTTCGATTTCATCAAGTGATAGCTCACGCGAAAGGATCACACGCTTAATGCCTTGTGATTCCCAAAACTTAACCGATGCCCAGTTAATGGCATTAGCTTGCACTGATAAATGCACCACTTGATCAGGAAACGCTTCGCGTACCATCATGATAAGACCAGGATCTGACATGATTAACGCATCAGGCTGCATCGCAACCACAGGCTCCATATCTTTGATATACGTCTTAAGCTTGGCGTTATGCGGCGCGATGTTGCTCACCACATATAGCTTTTTGTTTAAGCTATGGGCTTCTTTAATACCCGCAGCTAAGTTTTCCATCTTAAAGTCGTTATTACGCACGCGAAGACTATATCTTGGCTGGCCGGCATAAACAGCATCGGCGCCATAGGCAAAGGCGTAACGCATATTTTTTAATGTACCAGCAGGGGACAATAGCTCAGGTTTAAACATAATAGCTTCTCTGTTAACGGATAAGGGTTCGACAATCGGCCGCGCATTTTACTTAATGCAGCAGGGCTAATGCAAGAAAGTCAGCCGCACATAATAATTGGATTTGAGTGGATCTGAGTCATTTATTATAAAACCTTGTGATCTATGCGACATTTTTCGAGCGGTTTTACTGAAAATGTACCATCTGATTAAGTATTGACCCATTAAAGTGATTTTGCACGTAACTAAAAGCGTTCTACTGATATACTCGAACCGCTGCAAATTAATACGGTTTATAAGGGAGTTGAGATGTCTACAGAACATCAAGTATTAGTTGGTTTATTAAAAAAATTAAAGTCAGACTCTTTGGTGTTACCGACCTTGCCTGAAGTGGCGATGCGAGTACAAGAAGTGGTGGGCCAAGAAGACGTTAGTCTAAAAGATGTCGCGAGTATTATCGGTCAAGATGCGGCAATTTCTGCCAGAGTTATTCGCATCGCAAATAGTGCTATGTATAGCCGTGGGGTTCCTGCTGATAACGTCAATGCAGCAATCAATCGTATTGGGTTGATGCAAATTAAATCCATCGTGACATCGGTCGCGATGGAGCAACTTTTTATTTCAACCAACCAAATGGTTTGGGAAGTGATGGATGAGGTATGGAGTTCATCCATTGATGTGACTGCCGCAGCATGCGCGATGTTGCAGAGCTACAATGCTAATCATCCGGGTAGCAAGTTAAACATCGACACGATGACGTTAGCAGGCCTAGTGCATAATATCGGCGCGTTACCGGTACTAACTGAAGCTGAAGCACAACCTGAGCTATTTAATAGCATAGAAATGTTACGAGCATTAGTGAAAAAGCTGCAAGGCCCACTTGGGCGCGCGGTACTAAAAAGTTGGGAGTTCTCACCCGATGTAATGCAAGTGGTCGAGCGCTGGGCAGATTTGACCTATAACTCAGAAAAGCTGAGTTACTTAGACTTTATTCGCGCGGCGGCCTTCTATACAGGAGAGCTTAAGGCTGGCGTGGACTTAGAACAAAGAATGGGATTTTTTATCGAGCGTGGTTTACCTGTGTCGACTGAAGAGTTAACTGGTGAACAATTTATTGAAGCATACCAATCAATTAAAGCAAGTTACGAATAATACCTCTGTTTAAACCAAAATTGATATTGCAAGTTAAACTATAGTGGTGGCTGGCGCTGGAGTTACGGGTCACTATAGTTTATAACTTAATAACTCAAACTCAATTAACGGTTAAAGTACTCATTGATGGACAGTTTTTGGATGATCTCCATTGTGTGTTTGTTGCTACTCATTTTATTAGTATGCGCACTTTGGCGGCAGCAAAAACTTCGTCATTTTGTTAATCAGCTGCGTAAATCTTTTGAGCTACACGGCTTTACTTTTCCCGCTAACAACTCTTTATCGGCGCAGCTGAGTGGGCTATCTGACTCTGTGGAAAAGTTACATATTCAGAGTCTGCAAGCCGTGCGGGATAAATTGACAGACCTTGATAACCGTTTAAGCATGAAGCGTAAAATGGCTGAGTTAATGCCATTAGATAAAGGCAGCCTGGTTCTTTTGGATATCTATCGCTTTCGTTACGTTAATGATCTGTTTGGCTTTAATTTTGGCGATGAGCTACTAAAGCAGATGGCGGCAAGAGTAAAAGATTTATCTCCCGATGGGTCTTTGATAGCAAGAATGAATGAAGATGAATTCCTTATTTACTTCACCAGCGCAATGTCGCCACTACAGCTACAGCAACTTATTGATAAGTTACAGCTCCCTTACGATATTTTTGGCAGTATCATTACCACTAGAGTACAAGTGGGCCATTTAGCTTTGGAACCCTTTCATAGTGATATCAGTACTATGCTGCGACGGTTAGATTTAGCGCTTAAAAAAGCTAAGACTCATGATGTTGCCTTATCTGAATATCTATTGGGTGATGATGCGGTGCAGCTTAGAGAAGTCTCCATTATTAATAGTTTGGCAAAGGCGTTGCGTGATGGCGAGCTTTATATGGTTTATCAGCCAAAGCAGAGTTTTCCTAAAGGAGACTGCCAGCAAGTTGAAGCATTAATGCGTTGGCAGCATCCACAACTAGGTAGCATTTCACCGGCCGAGTTTATTCCACTTGCAGAGTATTCCGGTATGATCGATATCGTCAGCCAATGGGTACTCGATGAGGTGTTTGCCCAGCAGGCATTATGGCACCAAAATGACATTAAACTTCAGGTGGCGGTCAACCTGTCGACGCAAGACTTACGTAGCGCATCTTTGATAACAGGTATAGAAGCGAGGCTAAAGCAGCATCAACTCGAGGCGAGCGCCATCTCGATTGAAATCACTGAAAGTAAATTGATGCAAGATCTCGATGGTGCTGTCGCAACGATTAACCATCTGCGTCAGCTTGGCGTCGATGTTGCGATTGATGACTTTGGGACTGGTCATTCTTCTTTAGCTTACCTTAAGTACTTACCTGTCGATGAAGTGAAGATTGATAAAGCCTTTTTGGATGATTTAGAAATTGATGCAAGAGCCCGGCATATTATGGATACCAGCATCCGTTTGGCCAAAGGGTTAGGCTTTAAGGTCACTGTAGAAGGGGTCGAAACCGAAGATATTTTACAGTTATTACTGGGTATGGGAGTGGATAAAATCCAAGGAGATATTTTTTCTCAACCGTTAAAGCCAAAAGAGCTAGAGTCACGTTGGCCTAAATTAAGTGGTATAGGCTAGTCATACCAAGCTCAACAAGTTGTCGATAAAGGTGAGTTTGTGGAACATTACCCCACCTTTATATCCTACAAGTTAGCCATCCTCTACAAGATAACAGCTTCAGCAAAGGCCTCACTCAGGCGTTCAATGAGTAATAGTGGCATGGGGCTGAGTTGACGTTTCTTGTTCATGCACACCATCTCAATTTGCGCGGTTACCGCAGGTTTCTTACCGTTTGGACGCCAGATCTCTTGTAACCATACGGTGCGATATTTACTCTCGAAGTAGAACTTGGTTCGAATATCAATAATATCAGCAAACTCAACACCATCATGGCAGAGCATATCGCTGCGATAGACTGCAAAACCTAAGTCATGTTCATCCCATAAGCTGGCCAAGCTATTTGCTCCAATAACGTGTTCTCGGGCGCGTTCGAAGTACTTTAAAAAATTAGGGTGGTAGACCACGCCTGAAAAATCGGTATCTTCATAATAGATTTGTACAGGAAAGTGATAAGTTTTACTTTGCTGAATAGGCTTAGCGTCATTGGCTTTAGGGGGGATAGCGTTAGGGTGCGACATAGTTATTTAGTGGAGTCTTTGATGCTGTAGGGTATTGGTAGACAAGCTTAACATAGTCTTTGGTTTGGCCAAGGAGTATTGGTAAACAAGCTTAACATAGCCTTTGGTTTGGCCAAGGAGTATGGGT
>NZ_JBRILT010000078.1:0-8453 GCF_052977065.1 Shewanella sp. 125m-1 | reverse complement strand
ATGAGTATATGCCTATCCTTGACTCTTTTTAGAGTACAGTTTGATAAGCAGTTACACAAAGTTAGTTACAGTCTCCATTTTCTCAATTTAAGTTATTCCCAACCGACTAGAGTTACTTCCCCCTAATTCAATTAAACATATTGAAAGCTCTGCAAAATAAAATCGCACCTTTAACTTGATATTCCCCAGCCTTAAAAGACGTAAAAGGTGTATTACCGGAAAAATGATGCTGTTTAAAAAACACATTATCGACATGAACACATGACTCTGTATAGTCCGCCGTTTTTACAGCACCCATCCCCACATTTATAACGACAAAAACGAATCCCAGCGCAACAATAGCAATGATACAAACATTCAATATTTTCATGATTCCCTTCTTTATAAAGTCCCTACAATCATACTCATAATATTGTTTAATGTTATAAAGTTAACTGCTGTTTAAATTTTGCAGGGAGTGTACTGTATCGCTTATATTTCGTCCACCCGCTCAAGCAACAGTTCACCCCAAGCGATGCGTTCGAGCTTATACTTGAGTCTCATCATGAGTATAGGGTTGCAACGCAGGGATCATAAAGCCAGCATAGAGGCAGGATAGTTTTTTAGTGCGATCCTTAAGTTCTGAAACGTTTAAATCTCTACCGTTTAAATCTAACTTCATGCAGTATCAATCCTTTAGCAGTTTGTCTATGCTAAGCCAATCTCAGTTAATAGGTTAACACTCATGTATAAAACCCTGCGAATCTACGCCTCGATTGCGTTCTTAATGTTTTCTATCCCAGCTCTAGCTGAAGAAGTAACAAGAGTTACCTTAGAAAATGGCGCCACGGTTAAACTAAACGACGACTTTACTTGGGAATATGTCATTCTTGAGAGTCAAACAAAGCCTGATACCGCAGTGCCTGTCACTCTACCAGCAACTGTCGGCGCTGCAGCGATTGCAGACAGTACAGCGGTTGCAAAAAGTGCAGCAGTAGCAGGAAGCGCAACCGCAGTAGAAAATACAACTGCCACAAAGAATGCAACGCGAGCAACAACGGCAGCTGTACCAACAACACTACCGGCTAACACAGAAACACTGACATCAAATGCTATTGCACAATCTGAACTATTAAAATCAACTGCTAAAAGCGGCGTAAAAGTCAGCTTGTTAAACAGCCAATGGGATGACGATGGTCGTCTTGGACTCACATTCGATCTGAGCAGTAACAGCCCTGAGCACTATGTAATGATTCAGTTAGAGATCAGCCTATTCGCCGATTCAGGTGCATTAATCAAAAAAGAAACCGTCAAGGTATGGCAGGCTATTTTCAGAATTCCAGATACTTATCTTCGCAAAGGACAGACTCGCGATAGCCGCGTATTCTGGGTAGAGGGCATCGACAAAGCTCAGTGGAGCAAGCAGCTGATGAGTTTAAAAATCGGTGAGATGGATTCACGCATGTAAGCAATAGCGAAATGAATACCTAAGCGCACAATCGAAGCCTGCGGTGCTCTACCAACGCAGGCTTTTTGCTTTATCCCGCCCGCCCAGCTGCGATAATACTATTCTAAGTTTTCCATAAATCTATTTACAACAACAGAAATAAAACCATTAAATAATACTATCAACACTAACAAGTATAAAAAGCACACCTAAACCAAGTTAACTTAATTCAAAATAATTATATTTTCAGGACATTCAAAAAGTATTTATTAAACCAATAAAAACTATTTCATTAAATTTATCAAAAACACACAAAACAAAATCAAAACACCACCCAAGTGCTTACACAATCAAGCACACTAGTCACTAGCTAACTACACACTCAAAATATTAGACAGCTTATTACACACTGAGATTAATCTTTAATATAAATAAAAAATAATTTTTTGCTCTTTTTCGCTAGCGACAGATCTAACTTTAAAATGGCGAAAAAAACGTCTCAGCTCTACTTCACTAAGCGACAGCCAAAAAAAGGGCCCTTAGGCCCTTTTTGCAACGACTAACTGGATCTACAACCTATAGGCTTGGCAAAATACCGACTGGCAAGTAAGCGTTGTAGCTGGCTGTTAGCAACAAGTTAGTTGCGGCTTCGATATCTGGGCCGAAGAAACGGTCCTTATCGTAGTAAGTCACCAGCTCACGTAACTCTGCTTTGGCTTTAGCCACGGCGAACGCTGGTTGCAGTGGACGACGGAAATCTAAACCCTGCGCTGCAGCAAGCAGTTCAACCGCCAATACACCACGAGTGTTTTCTGACATGTCGCGTAGTCGGCGCGCCGCAAAGGTTGCCATCGACACGTGATCTTCTTGGTTTGCAGAGGTTGGCAAGCTATCGACTGACGCAGGGTGCGCGTAGGTCTTGTTCTCTGATGCCAATGCAGCAGCCGTTACCTGCGCAATCATAAAGCCTGAGTTAACCCCGCCGTTTTCAACCAAAAATGGAGGCAGTTTCGACAGATTAGAGTCAATCAACAACGCGATACGGCGCTCAGCGATAGAACCAAGCTCAGCAATCGCAATCGCTAAGTTGTCCGCAGCCATAGCCACAGGCTCGGCGTGGAAGTTACCACCAGAGATAATATCGCCAGTGTCTTGGAACACCAGTGGGTTATCGGTAACGCCGTTAGCTTCTGTGCCGAGCACGTCTGCCGCGTGGCGAATTTGAGTTAAACATGCGCCAAGCACCTGTGGCTGACAACGCAGTGAGTAAGGATCTTGTACCTTTTCACAGTTAACGTGATCTAGGCTGATCTCAGACTCATCACCGAGCAGATGACGGAACACAGCCGCCGAATCAATCTGACCTTTTTGACCACGAGCAGCGTGAATACGTGCATCAAACGGGCTACGACTGCCCATTGCCGCTTCAACGCTCATGGCACCAATCACTGAGCTTGCAGCAAACAGATCTTCTGCGTTAAACAGACCTTCAAGTGCTAATGCCGTTGAAGCTTGAGTACCGTTAAGCAGTGCTAACCCTTCTTTGGCCGCCAGTTCAAGTGGTTTAAGCCCGGCGATTTCAAGACCCTGCGCGGCGCTAATTAGCTGACCTTTATAACTCACTTCGCCTTCTGCAAGCAGTGGCAAACACATGTGTGATAGCGGCGCTAAGTCACCCGATGCACCGACAGAACCTTTCTCTGGCACACAGGGATAAACTTCAGCATTCACTAGTGCGATCAGGAAGTTAATCACCTCTAAACGAATGCCAGAAAAACCACGGCTCAGTGAGTTGATCTTCAATACCATCATCAAGCGCACAGTCGCATCGCTCATAGGTTTGCCGGTACCTGCAGCGTGAGACAGCACAATAGAGCGCTGTAGCAGTTGCAGGTCGTCAGCAGCAATCTTGGTGTTTGCCAACAAGCCAAAGCCGGTGTTAATACCGTAAACTGTGCGGCCTTCATCCAATACTTGCTGTACTAGCCCTGCACTGGTGTTGATATCGGCGATAGCACTTTGTGCTAGCTCTAATGTTACCTTGCCACGACTGATCTCACGGATTTGCGATAGGGTTAACGTACCCGGAGTTAATACTAAATGACTCATGTTAATGCCTCTTATTCTTATACTGCTCGATGAGAGCGGCTTATAGCATTGGCAGGTCTAAGCCCTGCTCTTTTGCACATTTTTTAGCGATATCGTAGCCCGCATCGGCGTGACGCATCACCCCTGTTGCCGGGTCATTCCACAGTACGCGACCTAAGCGCGCCGCAGCGTCATCACTGCCATCTGCCACAATCACCACACCTGAGTGCTGGCTAAAGCCCATACCAACACCACCGCCGTGATGCAAGGATACCCAAGTGGCACCGCTTGCCGTGTTCAGTAGTGCGTTCATTAACGGCCAATCCGATACCGCATCAGAACCATCGAGCATAGATTCTGTTTCGCGGTTAGGGCTAGCAACAGAGCCGGAATCTAAATGGTCGCGACCAATCACAATTGGCGCAGAAAGCTCGCCATTTTTTACCATTTCGTTAAAGGCGAGTGCCAAACGAGCACGATCTTTTAAGCCTACCCAGCAGATGCGTGACGGCAGACCTTGGAAAGCGATACGCTCGCGCGCCATATCTAACCAGTTGTGTAGATGTGGATTATCAGGAATAAGCTCTTTTACTTTTGCGTCGGTCTTGTAGATATCCTCAGGGTCGCCAGACAGTGCCACCCAGCGGAATGGGCCAATGCCCTCACAAAATAGCGGACGTACATATGCAGGCACGAAACCGGGGAAGTCAAAAGCGTTTTCAACGCCTTCTTCAAATGCCATTTGGCGGATGTTGTTACCGTAATCGGTGGTCGCTGCGCCCGCCGCTTGTAGCGCTAGCATGGCTTTTACTTGCACTGCCATTGACTGCTTGGCCGCTTTAACCACTGCCGCTTCGTCGGTTTTACGCATTTCAATCGCTTGCTCTAGCGTCCAGCCTTGTGGCAGGTAACCATTTAGCGGATCATGCGCCGAGGTTTGGTCAGTCACTACATCAGGGGTAATACCGCGTTTAACCAGTTCGGCAAATACGTCAGCTGCGTTACCAAGCAGACCAACCGAAACGGGCTTGCCATTAGCATTAGCTTCATCAATCATCGCTAAGGCTTGATCAAGGCTAGTGGCTTTTTTGTCGACGTACTTTGTTCGTAGACGGAAATCGATGCGGGTTTCATCCACTTCACAGGTCAATACAGAGTAACCCGCCATAGTGCCCGCTAGAGGCTGCGCGCCGCCCATGCCACCTAGGCCACCGGTTAAGATCCATTTGCCTGCAGACGAACCATTAAAGTGTTGCTTAGCCATAGCAACGAACGTTTCGTATGTGCCTTGGACAATGCCTTGTGAGCCGATATAGATCCACGACCCCGCTGTCATCTGGCCATACATGGCCAGCCCTTTTTTATCTAACTCGTTAAAGTGTTCCCAGTTTGCCCAATGTGGCACTAGGTTAGAGTTAGCGATGATCACCCGTGGTGCGTTACTGTGGGTTTTGAATACGCCAACTGGCTTACCCGACTGCACCATTAAGGTTTCGTCTTCTTCAAGGCGCTGCAGTACCTCAATGATTTTGTCGTAACACTCCCAGTCACGTGCCGCACGGCCAATACCGCCATAAACCACTAAGTCTTCAGGACGCTCAGCCACATCGGGGTGCAGGTTGTTCATCAACATTCGCATAGGTGCTTCAGTCAGCCAGCTCTTACAGCTGAGTGTTGTTCCTGTCGGCGCTATAATGCGGCGGCTCGGATCATGTCTCTTATCCATCGGTACTACCTCGTTCAATTTGTTTTTATGTTTTTCTTATCAGCTTATTTTTAAGCTTTATATTTACTGTCTTACTGTCAATTCTTTGGTAAATCATTAGTGAATCATTGCTAAAGCGTTTTGTTGATCGCTTTTACTTACATAGCGGCAGCCCACTGCGTCTTTACTCCCCAGCGTCTTTAACTAAAGGTCAGGTGGCCACCTAATTTAAATCGACTGCCGGGATGCACTAAGCGTGCAAAACTCACCACACCTTGGCGTGACCAAGTTCGGCGAGTAATCTGTAAACACGGCTCTGTGGCGGCAATTTGTAACAGGGCTAACTGCGCAATATCGGCCATTTTGGCCTCGATAGTGTGCTTAGCTTCGGTTAACGGTGCCACCATAGATAAATATTCATGGGGAGTTTGCAGCGTAAAATCTTGCGCTAAATACTCGGGTACCAGTTTAGGGTTAACAAAGCGCTCTTCTAGCTGCAGCGGTGTACCTTGCTCGCAGTGGACTAATACCGACTGATAAACCGCGCCGCCCTCTTCTAGCCCCAGCGCAATCGCAATCGCGCCCGTTGCCGTGGTTTGAGTCAGCAACACTTGTTGCACACTATAACCGTGACCACGGTCTTTGATCTCATCGGCAATATTGCGGATCGCCATCATCGAAGACTGAGTTTTTAGGCCTGCAACGAAAGTGCCTAAGCCTTGAGAGCGCTCTAATACGCCTGATTCGGTTAGCTCAGTAACGGCGCGACGGGCCGTCATGCGGCTGCAATTAAACAACTCGGCCAATTGATTTTCAGATGGCACACGGCTGTCTTCAGCCCATTCGCCAGACTCAATTTGCGCTAAAATATATTGCTTAATCTCTTCAAACTTTGGCGTTGCCATTAACTATCCCGTTGCTATTAAACTTGCTGCCCGCTATTTACATGCTCAAAAACTCGGCTACAATCCTAGCTTGTATATACAAGTAAATACAAGCTAGCTCACAAATTAATTTTAGTGCTGATATTTGGTGTTAGTATTCAAGTGCCACAAAAAACAACCTTAAAGAGAACTGCATCATGTCATGGGATCAAGTCTGGATAGATATCAACATCGCTACAATGTCGCCAAACATTTCAGCGCCTTACGGTGCCATTACCGATGCAGCGCTTGCTGTACAGGACGGCAAAATAGCTTGGGTTGGTAAGCGTAGCGAACTGCCTGAATTTGATGTATTCGCCACGCCAATTTACAAAGGTAAAGGTGGCTGGATCACCCCTGGATTAATCGATGCCCACACCCATTTAATATTTGCAGGCAACCGCGCTAATGAATTTGAACTGCGTCTACAAGGCGCGAGTTACGAAGAGATCGCCCGCAGCGGCGGTGGCATCATTTCAACCGTCAAAGCCTGCCGCGAAGCCGATGAAGCCGAACTATTTGAGCTGGGTCGCCAGCGCCTAAACGCACTCGCTAAAGAGGGCGTGACCACAGTAGAAATCAAGTCAGGTTATGGCCTAGATATCGAAACCGAGCTGAAAATTCTACGCGTCGCCCGCGAACTGGGTAAGCATCATCATGTAGACGTTAAAACCACCTTTTTAGGCGCACACGCTATTCCACCAGAATACAAAGACGCTCTCGGTAGTACAGAAAGGAGCGATGCCTATGTGGATCTGGTGATCAACGAAATGTTACCGCGCGTGATTGCAGAAAACCTTGCCGATGCTGTCGATGTGTTTTGCGAGAATATCGCCTTCAATTTAGAACAAACCGAACGCGTACTCTCCGCCGCAAAAGATGCTGGACTGGATATCAAATTGCACGCAGAGCAGCTTTCTAATATGGGCGGCTCTGCCTTAGCAGCCAAGCTTGGCGCTAAATCGGTAGATCACATCGAATATCTTGATGAAGACGGCGTAAAAGCATTAAGCGAAAGCGGTACCTGCGCCACAATTCTTCCCGGCGCATTTTACTTTTTACGTGAAACCCAACACCCGCCAATCGATTTGCTGCGCAAATACAAGGTGCCTATGGTGGTCGCCAGCGACTATAACCCGGGCTCATCACCAATATGCTCAAGCTTATTGATGCTCAATATGGCCTGTACGTTACTGCGTTTAACGCCAGAGGAGGCGTTAGCAGGCATGACGCGCAATGCCGCCAAGGCGTTGGGCATTGATGACCATGTCGGCGTAATAGAAGTCGGCATGACCGCCGATTTCTGCATGTGGAATATCAGCACCCCAGCGGAGCTGGCGTACACCTATGGTGTGGCATCGTGTGTGGATGTGGTGAAAAATGGTCATCTCGTACACCAATGATATGTAATGCCTGAGCGATGAGGCTTTCTCATCGTTTTAGGCGTACTGTTTGGCCTCAGAGTTTACCTTTTTGAAGTGTCTTTTGGGTTCGGAGTCGCTAATGACTTAGCTGATCGCTGCTAGGTCTAAATGCTACCAATGACCTGCGGTCAGCGTATGTGCAGATACTTCTTAGGCACGCTACGAGTACGTCCCTGTAAGCTCTGCGATGGCATCCATGCCATCAAAGGCCTAAGCCGCATCTACACTAGGTTAGAAAAGCACAATCATTTAGCGATGGTGGTTTCTTCGAAGTAAGCAAAGCAGCTTAACTGTTTCTGCTTTTTGTATCTAATCACCTCAAAGGCAACTTCCTGCACTAATGCAGCTAATGACCTGCGGTCGGTGCTGGACAGGATGTCCGAATGTCGTGATCACATGGATGTGAAGGAACGACCTTATGTGCAGATACTGCCGTGACACGCTGTGAATCCATCCCTGGAAGCTCGGCCATGACAAACAACATCCCTGTTTAAAGGCCAGTTCGGCATCCTGCCTCTCGTTCGAGAGCTTGATAACTCCGTTATCTCTCACCAGATCATGGACGGTCACGGCCGTATCTGCACCGGATTAGAAAAGCACTATCTCTAGGTTTCTGTGTTCACAGATACAAGCTACAAAACTAAAATTAGCCACTGAATTTACAGGAAACTCCAATTCCCCATCGGAGTTGCCGAAGTGCGTTGGAATCAATCACGTGATGCCGACAGGGATGTCGGCGTAGCTTTCGCGGGGCAGGATGCCCCATCGGAAGCGTTAGTGATTTATCCATAAGCATGAGGATATTGTGGTTTAATAAACTTGTACACCGATATGAGGTAAACTGCCCTTAATATAGAACGGTGTAAACGTAATGAAGACTCAACCAA
>NZ_JBRILT010000077.1:0-9442 GCF_052977065.1 Shewanella sp. 125m-1 | reverse complement strand
ATACCTTACGACCCAGAATACGAAGCTTACTTAAGTAAGCGGAAACAGGCTAAGCAAGGCAGAAACTCTTGGTTCGAACCGGTCTTAGCTGCGATGTAGGGTGCTGGGTAACAGAACACGCCTTAGTGGAGGCATGAGCCGTATGCAGTGAAAGTTGCACGTACGGTTCTTAGGAGGGCGGTACTTGGTAACAAGTGCCGCCTATCCGACATTTTCGAGTCAGCGAGATCTTCGCTGACTCTGTAATCACCAAGCAATTCTGTCGTATCTTAATTACCAAGCAACTTTGTCATTGCTGTAATTACCAAGGGAAATGACGAATCAAGCTTGATTTAAGGATGAGAATCATTAGGATGAAAGGTGAGTTGAACATCTATAAATGGTGTTTTTAATGCTTCAAGATTGTCGGCAGCTCAATGTTTCACTTTCCCTGCAGCTGAAAATATAGGGGGACAAATAGGGGCCAAATCCAAGCGGTTAAAAACAAAAAAAGCTCAAGCAATTTGCTTGAGCTTTTTTGTTTTCAGCCTACGAGGTTTTGATGTCTAGTAGGTCTGATTTAACTTGCCAGCTAACACATCGATATAGTCTGGTCTCTCAGCTTTTATCCACTCCTTATATAGTTTGTAGAGTATTTACCTAACTCTTTCTTTTTTGATGGCTTAACTATCTAAGTTTTAGTGTGCTGGCGGAGCTATATTTGTGCATGAGATTATTTTAGGGAGGGACAGTTAACTTAAATAGACTATTGAATTAAAAAGTATTTATTTCGTGGTCTTGTCTGGGTATAGTGTTGCCACTTGGCTGCGGGATTGTTGTGCTATATACGGGGTGTTTAACAGTGGTAACAAATAAAGGCGTTTTGAGTATTCTGGCCTTAACTATACTTTATAGTGGCTTCGCGCAGAGCGTAGAAATACCAGCTAATTATGGCTATAATTTTCTCGAGCAAAATAATATTAACCCTAATATTAGTACATTAACGTCCAATCTTTTTGGGGATAAAATTGATTATAATACTGGTTCAGTTAGTTTTGCTCAAACTGATATTGATATCCCTGGGAATTTTGATATTCCAGTTCGCTTGACTCGAAAACTTTCTGGTCCTGATGCTTGGTATAAGGAGCCTCTGGAGTTAGGTACTTGGAGTATTGATATTCCTCATGTGCGATCAGCTTTCATCAGTCGCGAAGGTGACCATAAACAAGCATACTGGGCAGAGGGGAAAGCGTGCACTAAGCCACTTAATACTAATGAGGATTTTTATTCTGCGACATGGAATGGAGAAACTGGGGACAATTTAAATTATGTAGCTTCAAGACAGCAATATTGGAATGGAGATACTATTTATATTCCAGGTAAAGGCTCAACTAAAATCACCCAAAAAAATGCTGTTAAGACTAACAATAAACAATGGACAATAGAGTGCTTAACAAACAATGTTAACGAAGGGTATAAAGTAACCACTAAAGATGGTAAAGTTTATCATTTTGAAAAATATAGAGCAGTCAAGTCAGAGAAGGAATTTTTACCTACTCCCATCGTAACCCCATCCGACCAATGTACAACTAACTGTGCACCTCCTTCAATCGGGGGGGGAGAACCCACAATTCCCCATGTTAAATATGATTACTATAATGCCTTTTTATTAGCGACTAAGATTACCGATATACACGGTAATTGGGTTAAGTATGACTATGACGCTAATGGGGTAATTAAAAAAATATATTCAAGTGATGGTAGAGAGATTGAACTCACTATCGAAGGTGGTCGGTTAACATCGGCTAGCGCAAACAACAAAACTTGGTCTTATCGATATGCGACTACTCACTTTCCTTTTTATCTTGAAAAGGTAATTCGGCCAGATGGAAAATCGTGGACTTATGATTACAACCAATCTTCTGGCGACTCAGTATTTAATAAAATCAATTTGTCTTATTATACGCAGCTACCTGTTCCAGGTTATTCGTGTGCACCATTTAAAAACAAAAACTTTATCAGTATGACCCACCCTGATGGGGTTACAGGAGTTTTTGATTTAAAAGAGCATTGCCACAATTTAACTGAGGTCCCTAAAATTAGACGTTTAAGCATCAATGGGTATTCTTCAAGTCAATTTGATGAATATTTTGTAGCTCCTGGTTCGATCTTGTACTCTCTCAGTAAAAAAAGGCTGGAACTCAACGATAATGAAGTTTATGAATGGAACTATAATTACTCTGGAACTTGGCATGCATTCAAAGGAGATGAGTTAAGCTCTCACCATAGGTTAGATGTTGAATTTGGTATAGATTCAGCGCATTTAAAGTCCACAACAGTCACATATCCAGATAATTCAAAAGAGATAATGTATTTTGAGCGACGCTATGCACAAGGTTCAGATTTGTTATACCACGAATGGTACAACAAAACGGATAGCCTGCTAAAGCGGCTTAGCTACAAGTATCTTGATGGGTATGATCCAGGGCATACTTCTATATGGGCTTATGCTGGTTCATCACCAGATCCTTACACAATGGATGATTTAATATCCTCGAGATCACCTCAAAGATTACAGTATCAAATAAAGACTGAACTTTTTGAGGGTTCAGGCAGTGTGAGTACCTATTGGAACAAACTATCCCAGTTAAATGCTTATGATGTTTTTGAACTAAAGGAGGAGGCAAACAGTTTTACCTCAAATAAATTGTTTACTCGGACTGAGTACCTGCATGACACTTCCAAATGGCTTATAAATTTGCCTGTTAAACGATATGTTTCTAAAGATTCAACTTTTTCTGTCCCTTATGAAGAAACAACTTATGTCACTGGCACTAATTTGCTACTACAAAAGAGTTTTTTAGGACAGAATATTCAAGTCAATAGCTATCATGCCGATGGTAGTCTTAAAGAAACCAATTATCTTGGCTCCGGACGCTACGAGCAATTTGACGATTACTTCCGTGGTAAAGCTCGTAAGGTTACCTTACCTTGTGCGATAACCAATGGCTGTAATACTGCAAATGGCAGCACTGCTAACACTATAATTGCTAAAGTTGAAGTGAATGGCGATGGCACCACCAGTAGTATTACCGACTTTAACGGCAATAAGACCAACTATGGCTATAACCTCTTGGGCTGGCTGACCAATATCGATTATGCCGATAGTCGCTGGACAGACAAGACCATCAGTTATGCCAATGTCACTGTGGCGGGCGATGGCATCTCAGGCAGTGCTATTGCCGTCGGCCAGCTTAAGCAGACCATTACCCAGGGCCATTATGAGCAGAGGATATACCATGATGCCCTGCTGCGACCTGTGCTTACCCGCACCTTAGATAAAACCGATGCTGGTTCTGTCATTTATCAGCGTAAAGCTTTTGACCATAAAAACCAGCCGACTCTGACATCTTTCCCAAGTGCCAGTGCCAGCAGTACCACTGGTATTGTCAGCGAACATGATGTCCTGGGCAGGCTGGTCGCCACAACCCGCCAAAGTGATGGCGCGACCAGTAAAATAGAGTACCTCAGTGGTAACACAAAGCGGGTGACTGATGCAGAAGGAAATGTGACCACCACTACCTATCTTGCCTATGGCAGCCCTAGTTACGGCAAGTCCACGCTTATCCAGACTCCCGACAGCGAGGATACTAGGATTAGCTATAACCAGTTTGGTCAGGTCACTGCCATTAGCCAGGGCACTGTCACAGAAAAGCGCTTATACGATGCCTATCAGCAGCTGTGTAAAACCTACCGCCCCGAGACTGGGGTCACCGCCTATGGTTATAACACTGTGCGCCAGCCCATCTGGCGGGCCGAGGGCACGGACGGTGGCAGTACTAGCTGCGCCGCATCATCTGTGCCTGTTGACCACAAGGTGCTCCTGAGTTATGACAACTTGGGGCAGTTGCACAGCGAGGACTTTCCAGATAATACGCCCGATAATACCTATAGCTATGATGCCAATGGTAAGCTCTCCAGTTTGGTATCTGGCGCTGGCAACAGCGCCATTAGCTGGAGCTATTTGTACAATTCACAAAACCTAATTGAGAAAGAGACCCTGACCTTGGATGATAAGAGCTTCGTTCTCGACTGGGGGTACAACGCTCTAGGGGCAGTTTCATCACTCAAGTACCCCTCGGGCAAGACTATGAGCTATGGCCTCAATGCGCTAGGGCAGGCCATAAAGGTCTCAGATGGCACTACTATCTATGCAAACTATGCTAAGTATCATCCCAACGGCCAGTTAAAGCAGCTGACCTACGGTAATGGTCTGGTGCGTAATGTGTCTTTGGATAGCAGTGGCCGCATCGATGCGATCACTGACAGCTCAGGCAGCCGCTTTGAGCTGTCCCTAGACCCAAGTTATGATCTTAACGATAACCTCACAGGTCTAACCGATGGAGTGGATAGCAGAAACAGCATAACTAACATCAGCCATGATGGCTTGGATCGCCTTATCGGCGCTGATGGTAAGTGGGGCTCGGGCAGTTACAGTTATGATGGTTTGGGCAACATCAATACTCGCAGTATCAGTGGATCTTCCATCAGCTATCACTATAACAGCCTTAACCGTCTCAATAACCTAAGCGGCGCCTATGCATACTCTTATGCCTACGATGCGCGCGGCAGTGTTGTCCACAATGGTCGTTATGGCCTGACATTTAACCGTGCCAATCAGGTGGTTGAGGCCAAGGGGATCTCCTATCGTTATGATGGCCATAATCGCAGGGTGAAGAAGAATGGCGACTACAGTGTCTACAGCCAGAGTGGGCAGTTGTTATATCGTTTGAACACAAATGGAATTGAGACGGACTCTGTTTATCTTAATAAGCAAATCATCGCAGAAATAGACAGGAAATAAGAAAATGAATAACAGAGGATTGTTACATGGCAGTTTCTTTTTTCCGCTTCAGTTTACGAGGGCTGGGAAGGTGAACCTTCTCTGGGCCGGAGTACTGTTATTACTATCTCTCATGACCCAAAGCAATTCTATTGCAGCCATTGGCCCTGGTTTTCCAGGTGGTGGCGGACCAGAGGATATAGACCTCAGTTTGCCTTCCCCCAATATAACGGTGAAGGGTACAGATATAAACTTGTATTGGAAACAACTAGAGGAAGCTCGTTACTATCAGGTTCAGTTTCGCGATGGTAACAATACATGGGCTGACTATGGTGGCAATCATTACGGAACCAGTTTATCTTGGAGTAATGTACCTAATGTTGTGAATCGGAGTTATAGAGTAAGAGCCTGTATTGTAGGCTGTGGTGAATGGTCACCCGCTTCTGCAGGGGCTACCACCTTACCGACAACTCCCTCATTATCTGTGCCAGGCTCTGACACTGACGGGAATTATAGTATTTCGTGGGGTTATATATCAGGCGCAGCTCGCTACGAGTTATATGAAGACGGAAAGGGGACCGTATACAATGGCACCGCAAGGAGCAAATCCCGTAGTAAAGGCAACGGTACTTATTATTATCGAGTGAGAGCTTGTAACATTACGGGTTGCAGTGCTTACTCTGCTAAAAACAGTATTACGGTTTTACTGCCGCCTAAAATTCCCGCATTATCAGTAGCGAGCAAAGATAGTGATGGAAAATACACTGTATCCTGGAGTGCGGTGGCAACGACAACACGTTATGAATTGCAAAATAATTCTGGGCAAAATTTGTACACCGGTGCTGGGCGTTCTTTGTTTCAGAATAAGTCTAATGGAACTTATTATTATAGAGTTCGAGCCTGTAACTCGTCAGGATGTAGTAGCTGGTCTGCCTATAAAAGTGTAACAGTGTTGCTGCCCCCACCAACACCTAGCAGCATTACTGTACCTTCTAGCACAGTTACTAATGGCAGTATTGGGATTAGCTGGGGAACATCAAGTACCGCAAGCAGTTACTCCCTTCAGGAAAGTGTGAACGGCGGTAGCTGGATCACTTTGACTACTACATCAGGAAGAAGTTATTCCAGAACCGGTCGCCAAAACGGGAGTTACAAATATCAGATAAAGGCTTGTAATGAATCAGGTTGCAGCGGATGGAGAGCTTCCACTGCAGTAACAGTACTACTCCCTCCGCCGGTATCTGGCAGCATTAACGTACCGACTTTAACAGAT
Source organism: Shewanella sp. 125m-1 (assembly GCF_052977065.1). NCBI lineage: Bacteria > Pseudomonadati > Pseudomonadota > Gammaproteobacteria > Alteromonadales > Shewanellaceae > Shewanella > Shewanella sp. 125m-1. Next base: position 3,347 of record NZ_JBRILT010000077.1, on the reverse strand, counting down.
GTTGATGGCTCTTATTCAGTTAATTGGTCGGCGGCATCAACAGCAACCAGTTATACCTTAGCGGAGAGAATTAACGGGGGAAGTTGGGCTTATAAAACCGTTTCCGGTACAAGTAAGGCTTATACTGGGCGGGGCAATGGGGTTTATCAATATGCAGTGAGAGGCTGTAATTCGTCAGGTTGCAGTGGTTGGCGGTACAGTAGTACCTTTAATGTACTACATAAGCCTGCTGTTCCAGGTTCTATTTCAGTACCAAGTGCAAATCACACGGCGAATTTCAACGTTAGTTGGCCTAGCGTGAGTACTGCCACCAGCTATACCTTAGCGCAAAGTGTCAATGGGGCAAGTTGGACTTATGAAACCCTGACTACCACCAGTAAGAGTTATACCAACCGTGCTGATGCTACCTATCATTATGCTGTCCGAGCTTGTAATGCAAGCGGTTGCAGTGGTTATCGATATTCAAATACGTTTGCCAATACGCTGATACCATCATCAATCAGTGTTCCCAGTTCTACTGTGACCAATGGAAGCATAGGCATCAACTGGGGCTCCTCCAACACTGCAACAAGTTACACATTGCAGGAAAGCGTCAATAGTGGCAGCTGGACGACTATTGTGTCGCCGACCAGTAATAGCTATACCCGCTCAGGCACAGGAAATGGGAGTTATACGTATCGAGTTCGTGCCTGTAATATCATCAGTTGTAGTAGCTGGAGAACGACTGAGGCAGTGACTGTGCTGTTACCGCCACAGGTACCGAGTACTATTAGTGTCCCCACAGTTGTTACCGATGGTAGTATCGGGATTAGCTGGGCCTCATCCACAACATCTACTGGCTATACATTACAGGAGAGCGTTAATGGAGGCCGCTGGAATACTCTCATCAGCTCAACTACTGCCCGCAGCTATACTCGAATAGAGCGTACAAACAGCAGCTATAGGTACCAAATTCGTGCTTGTAATAGTTCAGGCTGTAGCGGCTGGAGAGTTTCAAGTGATGTTGCGGTAGAGCTATTACCACCTTCGGATACGGCATCCCATACATTAGGGCAAGATGATGGTATGGGCTCAAGACTCCTTTCATGGCCAGAAGTGAGTGGTGCTAGTTATTACCAGATAACATTGCGAGATGCCAACGGGGGAGAGCAGGTTCTGACCACCACAGACACCAGTTATATGCTGGTCTTGTCTATGGGCAGTTACACAGTCACTATACAAAGCTGTAATTTTGCGAATATATGCAGTGTCGGTCACAATGTGGGCAGTTACAGTCCCACAACAGCAGTCAGGTTCCAGCACACCGACATGTTAGGTTCTGTGGTTGCCGAGTCCAATGCTAAAGGCAGCATAACTAGTCGCAGCATATATGAACCGTTTGGTAAGCGCCTAGGTGGTGAGAAGGCGGGGATAGGTTATACAGGTCATTTGCAAGATGAAGACCTAGGGTTAACCTATATGCAGGCACGATACTATGATCCACTTATTGGGCGGTTTTATTCGAATGACCCTGTTGGGTTCCGTGATGTACATAGCTTCAACCGTTATACTTACGGTAATAACAACCCTTATAAATTTATAGATCCTGATGGAAAAATGTCCATTGAAAAGGAAGACAATGTGGTTGCAAAATTATTTAATTTTGATAGTGCTAGTCAAGCTACACAACAAGGCCAGTCCGCAATTGATAGCGTTGGAGAAGCTAGTAAGGCTGCGTCCAGTGAAATTACTAGCCGTATGTCTGTTTCCGCGGGAGCTAATGCTGGTCTAGGGCTTGGCGCAACAACATCTTTAGAAGTAGATTCACAGACCCTACAGGGCAAAGGTCTTAAAGCAGGCGCTGGATTAACTGGCGCTGCTTATGGTGCTTCTGCCAGCGTTACTGGTAATCTGGCAGTAATAAAACCAGATTCGAGTGCTAAGGGCCCTAGCACTAGTACAACGGTAATGGCTGGTGCTGGTTTGGGAGTAGGTGCCACTATTCAATGGACGCCTTCAATTGGAGTAACTGTCCATGTCGGGCCTGTGACGGGGCTAAGTATTGGTTCAAAAGTCGCGGGTGTGGAAACACGCATATTAGAAAACTAATTAGTTAGAGAGGGGAGTGTAGTTCAATGCAATTATTTTGGACAGTTTGTGTTATAAGTCTTTTTCCTATAACGCTCTGGTATTTTATTTCTTTCAAAAAAGTGTCATCACTATTGGAATGTAAGCACCCTGAAACGTGGGAAGCGTTAGGTAAAGTTGGTTTTATTCGCAATAATAGTATTACTAATTCGAACAAAGTCATTATGTTCTTATTGAAAAAGGAATATCAAGAATTGAATGATGCCAGTTTAAATAAAAGTGCCTCGTTATGTCGGGCGTTGCTGCTTGCAGGTATTATATTAGCTGTATTGGCATTCATTATGCCAATTTTAATAGGTAAGTACGGTTAAATTAAGATAAGCCATTGGCATTTTTTAGTCATATTTTAAACCCAAAGCCCCGCAAGGGGCTTTATTTTTAGGGGGGGGAAGCCAAAAGCATAAGAGAAATCGCCTCGCTGAAAACGCTTAAGCAAACCTATGGGGTCTTCTGCTTCCGTCGAGGTGGTAAATCTATTTCGTAAAGATGGTAAAAGGTTTTCGCAGAGGCGGTAATATTTGAGCGGATGGCTGGTAACGTTGGTGCGGAATATACAGCTGTATATTCCGCTAAAACTAACCGCTACCCCATGAATTTTTTACCAACATAGTCAAAATAAATTTACCACTCGTGCGCAAGAAGTTTACCAAACAACATTTTGTGCATGAGTTATTTTCGTATGATCAAATCAAGCTTTACAGATTTAAATCACAATGGCTTATGACTTATTTTTAAAGGGTGTAATTAAAAATGGGTTATTGTCTGATGGTGCTGTAGTGATGATTGGTATTTTCGACGCTTTAGGCAAAGTTCGGTTAAACATTGTAACCACCCAAACTAATCCTTTACTTTCCTTATTTTGAAACACTGTCGCTCTCGGTGCTCTGAGTTCTTTATAAAGCAAAACCGCATTAGCTTGGGAGAAAAGAGTAAGTAGCTTCGACTCCTCTTTTATATTTACACCCATAGGTATTATTTTTGAAATAAACCAATAAAGCAGAGTATCTTGGAAGTTAGCATACAGCTCTAATGACGAACTATCGACTCGATACGGCTCGACATTTGATGATGTGTTTTTTATATGCCACTCCTGAATCTCGTTCCAAATATTACTCAACCAACTAGGCAGCTCGCTGATAACAGATAATACCAATCTAAGTAAAAACATGATCTAATTGCATTCATCGTATTCTCTTCATTTGTGGTTATGGATAACTTTA
>NZ_JBRILT010000076.1:0-9446 GCF_052977065.1 Shewanella sp. 125m-1 | reverse complement strand
AGGTTCTAGGTTCTAGGTTCTAGGTTCTAGGTTCTAGGTTCTAGGTTCTAGGTTCTAGGTTCTAGGTTCTAGGTTCTTCACTATTGTTAACCAAGCGTTTGAGTCAATTCACTAATAATTAGCTTTTTACTCTAAGTGTATAAGTAAATTCACCACCCAAAACCAAACAACATAAAGATAACATAACCAAAACAATTAGATACTGTACTGGCACGTTTTCTGCTTATTCACTGCTAGACAACATTACCAGCAGCTTAGTAAAAGCTGAACTTAGATCTTAAGATCTGAATAATAAAAGGAAGTTAATCCCATGAAATCAACCTCGACTCTGCTTGCCACCGTTATTGCTATTTCTCTTTCTGGTTGCATCATCAATGTTAACGGCGCTAGCGCGGGGCCACTAAACCACCAAAAGAAACAACTTCAAATTGATGCCACGCAGATTGATACCTTGATCGCTGAAACTGGCGCTGGCGATCTCAACATCCAAGGGGTCGATGGCCTAACACAAATTATGGTTAGCGCAGATATCTACAGCTATGGCGATATCGAAAGTAACCTCAGTCTCGAACAAAATGGCACTAAGGTCACTCTGATTGCAAACTTCGACAGCAGCATTAACTTTCAGCGCTCCCCCTATATCGACCTTACGATTCAAGTTCCTAGCAGCATGATGTTAGACATTGATGATGGTTCTGGTGATATCGAGATTAAAGGCGTGTCGGCAAATATTCAACTCGATGACGGCTCTGGCGATGTATGGATTCAAGGCGGTAAGGATCTCGATATTCAGGATGGTTCTGGCTCTGTTGAAATCAGTAACACTACTGGCAAGCTCACCTTAGAAGACGGCTCGGGTTCTATAACGTTATCTGATATTGGCGGCGATACCCATATCGATGATGGTTCAGGTGACTTAAGCGTACACAACGTTAACGGCCGCGTAGTGATTGATGACGGTTCGGGTGATATCGATGTCGACAATACCCTAGGTTTAAGCATTATCGAATCAGGCTCTGGCGATCTTAGCGTTGATAACATCAACGGCGCTGTCAGCATGCACTAATACCTATCCATATAAAGATACCTCTACGTATTAAGCACTTCGATAGAGGCAATACCTTCCCGGCGCAGGCACTGCGATCTGCTAGACAGATTTAGCCTTACTGTTTAGCAGATCCCAGTGCCCTGCCCACCTAATGACATAATCAAAGGAATTGATTGATGAACAAACTAAAACAGCTTTGGAAAAATAACCGTCAGTTAATGATTTTCATTGTGCTAATGTCTGTTTTTAGAAGTGCTGTCGCAGACTGGTACTCAGTGCCCACAGGATCGATGCAGCCCACCATCAAAGAAGGTGACCGTATTGTGGTGGATAAAATGGCCTATGATTTACGCTTGCCCTTTACTCAAATCTCATTAGCCACAATAGGCGAGCCAGAGCGTGGTGACATCGTTGTGTTTGAATCAACCGCTGCCAATAAACGCTTAATCAAACGCGTTATCGGCCTACCCGGTGACGCGGTTAGTTTGCGCAACGAAGTGCTGTTGATTAATGACGAAGCATTAGCTTATTCAGTGGTATCTGAAAACCATCAAGAGTTAATTGCCAAAGAAGACCTCAACGGCTTATCCCATAGCATCCGGATTGAAAAGGATGCCAGCGATAGCCTAAGCCACTTCAATACCCTGACCGTACCTGACAAGCACTACTTAGTTATGGGTGATAACCGCCGTAATAGCGCCGACTCTCGGGTTTATGGATTTGTACCTAGAAATGAACTTAAAGGTAAGGCGACTCGCGTCGCATTTTCACTGGACTATGAAGACCGCTATATGCCACGTGAAGAACGATTTTTTACGAGCCTTTATACCGATTAAACTCGCTTCACTTAACTCAACTTAACCCTGCTAAGTAAATCATCTGAATGGCGTAACCTCAGTGAATGGTTACGCCATAAATGCTCACTCTTGCGTGGCTATCAAAGCGAGCTTCTTGGCTCTTGGCCACTTTTTTAACACTATCTCACGCTTAAGCGCATCGGAGTGACTGCCCACAGTTTCAAAGTAAGCTAGAGTCAGCGGCCCTTTTCCGCGCAAAAACTTAGCCGATTTAGCACTACCACTTTGATGCTCGGCAAAGCGGCGTTCCACATCGGTGGTCACGCCCGTGTACAGGTGCCCATTGGCACAGCGCACCATATACAAGTACCACTGCTGCGGTTGACTATTTTTAGGCTCAGAGCCGTTTTCAGGCTCTGTGATCTGCTCTGTTGCTGCCATTAACGGCTAACACTAGTGGTAACGGTTTGTTTGTGCTGGTCGTCTTGCTCAGCCTTATCATCCAGCCCTAGCAAACCGATAAAGAAGGCATACTCTTTAGCCGTATCCTCATATTGGCGATAACGGCCACTCTTGCCACCGTGCCCTGCTTCCATATCGGTATCAAACAGCAACATATTAGCGTCTGTCTTCACCTCACGCAGCTTGGCTACCCACTTTGCTGGCTCAAAGTACTGTACTTGTGAATCGTGTAATCCCGTCGTCACTAGCAGATGTGGGTAGGCTTGGGCGCTAATATTGTCGTAAGGGGCATAGCTGAGCATATAGTCAAAATAGACTTTCTCATTCGGGTTACCCCACTCATCATATTCATTGGTGGTGAGCGGAATCGACTCATCAAGCATGGTGGTCACCACATCGACAAACGGCACATGAGCAGCCACGGCAAAGTAACGTTCCGGTGCCTGATTGATAACGCCACCCATAAGTAGGCCACCCGCACTGCCACCAGCAGCAACCACTTTATCTTTTGCGCCGTAACCTTGCTCGGTCAGTGCCTTAGTCACATCGACAAAATCATTAAAGCTGTTTTGCTTATTGAGCATTCTGCCGTCGTCATACCAAGCTCTGCCAAGCATTTCTGAACCTCGTACATGGGCGATAGCATAAACCACACCACGATCGAGCAAGCTTAGCGCTGATGAGCTAAAATCTGGCTCTACGGTATAACCATAGGATCCGTAGCCATACTGATACAGTGGATTAGTACCATCTTTATTAAACTTATCTTTGCGATACACTAAGGTTACTGGCACCTCTTTACCGTCACGAGCCTCGATAAATAAACGCTCTGCCTGATAGTCATCGGCATCAAACTCACCCAGCACTTTTTCTTGCTTAAGCAGTTGGCGCTCATTTGGCTGAGTTAACGCATACTCATACACAGATTCAGGCGTGGTCGGGCTTGAATAGTATATTCGCAGCTTGTCACTCTGCTGACTGGCATTAACATCGAAGCCCACAACATAAGCGGGATCGTTAAAGGCTAATTCAAATTCGGCTTGGCCATTAAACGGATACACGCGAATATGGCTAATGCCTCGCTCGCGTGTTTGCACCACCATGTAATCTTCAAGCAGAAGCACATCTTCAATACGGGAGTTGAGATCATGAGCGATTACATCTTGCCAAGCGCTCTTGTCGGCAGCCTGGCTAATAGCCACCTTCATCAAGCGGAAGTTGCTTGCCTGCCAGTTCGTCAGAATGTAATAGCTGTCGCCTAACTTAGATACCGAATACTCATGACCCTCTTCTCGCGGCAATACTGGCGCAAATTGTGTGAGTGGCTGACTGGCATCTAACATGCTCATTTCACTGGTAACGGTACTTTCGGCATGTAACACAATCACTGACTCATCGAGAGACTTACCTAAGCTGATGTAGAAGGTATCATCTTGCTCTTCATACACTAAGACATCATCAGCCTGACTGGTACCGAGTTTATGACGGAACACCTGATAGCCAAGTAGCGTTTGTGGGTCTTTGGCAATATAGAACAGATGCTGATTGTCGTTTGCCCACACCACGGCGCCATCGGTGCCCTCAAGCTTATCGGCCATCAATTCGCCAGTGGTGAGATCTTTAAAGTACAAGCTGTAGATACGACGGCTTAATAGGTCTTCAGCAAATACCAGCTTAGTTTCATCTGGGCTCACCGATACACCGCCCAAGCCATAAAAGTCTTTGCTCTCGGCGCGAAGATTCACATCTAATAAGATTTGCTCTTGCTGGCTGTCTAACGCTGTTTTACGCGCAATAACCGGGTATTCAAACCCTTGCTTGTAATAGCGGTAATACCAATGGTTATGCCAGAAGTACGGCACACTCGACTCATCCTTATCGAGTCGCCCCACCAGCTCATCAAACAAACGCTGCTTAAGTCCGTCAAAGGGTTTGAACTGCTCTTTGGTATAGCTGTTTTCAGCATTGAGATGCGCGATAACCTTGGCATCTTTACGCTCATCGTCTCGCATCCAGTAATAATCATCGACACGAGTGACACCATGTAGCGTCATTGTGTGGGGTACTTTGTCAGCTTTAGGAGCTTCTACAGGTTTTTTTGAGGTCATATTATTACATCCAAATAGCAATATAGCGCTAAGTGTGAGAGCTGAAATCAATTTCATCTAACGCATCCTTGTGCATTCTCAATCGGTATTATTTGTGTCTTTTGCTGGAAGTCCGCTAGTTTTTTGCGCTATTTCGCCATTTTTGCGGCCCAGCTTGTCATTTTACATAAATAGGGGCAACATAACGCCACTTGGCTAATTTGTTAATCAATTCATTAATCATTAGCCAAGAATAATTCTCAGGGCGGGGTGAAACTCCCCACCGGCGGTAAGTTATATCGTGATAGTAATCACCATATAAAAGCCCGCGAGCGCCTAGTTTAGGCTATTTAATATCAATAAAAATAGCGTAAAGATTAACTAGGGTCAGCAGATCTGGTAAACAGACTTTACCTATGACGCCTGTCATCGATGAGGTTGCACCTACTCCAGAGCCGACGGTAATGAGTACTGATTAACGATATTCAGTACACTGAGTCCGGATGAAAGAGAATATAAGAATAAGCGCGTGATCCGTTAAGCCTTACAGGCTTTGTGGCGCACTTCGCGCAGCTCTTATTATGCACATCAACTAATGTCGATATTTTGGCTTAGGCTATGTGCCATTTTCTGTACGCCCTGATTCTGGCCAACCCAATGTCGTATTTTAAGGATGTTATCCATGAATCAGTCTTTACTTGCCCCTTATGGCAATGCAATCGAACGTGTAAATGCAGCACTTAACGCACTACGCCAAGGCAAAGGTGTGTTAGTTGTTGATGATGAAGATCGTGAAAACGAAGGCGATCTTATTTACTCGGCAGAAACACTCACTAATGAACAGATGGCACTGCTTATTCGCGAATGTAGCGGTATAGTTTGCCTCTGCCTGACCGATGAACGTATCGAGCAGTTACAACTCCCTCCAATGGTAAGCGATAACAATAGCCAATATGGCACCGCGTTTACCGTGAGTATCGAGGCTAAAGAAGGTGTAACCACAGGTGTGTCAGCCGCAGACCGTGTTACCACTATCAAAGCTGCGATTGCCGATAACGCTAAGCCTGATGACTTAGCACGCCCAGGTCATGTTTACCCTCTACGTGCTCGCCCTGGTGGAGTATTAGAGCGCCGCGGTCATACCGAAGGCACGGTTGATCTGATGAAGCTTGCAGGACTAAAGCCTTATGGCGTGCTTTGTGAAGTTACCCTTGTCGATGGCACTATGGCTCGCCTGCCTGAAATCATTGAGTTTGGTCAGCAGCACAATATGCCGGTACTGACTATCGAAGATATTGTGGCCTACCGAAATACTCAGTAATACCCTACCGCATTAATACCGCACATTAATCCAGACAGTCACCTATTAAGTGGCTGTCTTTGTAAGAGTTAATCGTCATCCAGCAACATTATGTATATTAAATACATAATCAAACTAATTGATTAGTGAAATATTTCTGCTAACCAACTAAATTCGTGACCTAGATTAGACTTTGTTGAATTAACTGAGACACCCTTTTATTTCTATGGTTATTATCTAACGCTCTTTTTTATTCTCACTTTCCGTCACGGCCACCAGAGCCGACATGTTGTCCTGCGGAGGATCTGCGCCGAATGCTACCCGTATTAAGTCGATTGAGCTTAAAACAGAAGCTATTTCTATCAGCCTCTTTACCAATGTTTATCTTGGTATTGCTCGCGATTGTGAGTGCAACAACACTCATCAAGCAGTATCAGCACGCTTCAGCCAATGTTCTCACCACCAAAGTGACCTTAGGCATAGAGAACGTTATCTATGAGCTACAAAAAGAACGGGGACTCTCAGCCGGGTATCTTAGTAGCAATGGGCACTTGTTTGAGGATGAATTACAGCAACAATGGCTCATTACTGACAGGGCGTTTCAAACATTCATTTTCAACTCGGCTCTTACAGAAACCATCAATACCGTCAAAAACGATAGTGTGCTGTTTGACGCACTTAAAGAGCAGATCAGTAAAGCCAGTATAGAGCTGCAACAATTAAGCACGGCTCGACAAAACATTAGCGAATTGAAAACTCCCGAATCCTTCGATTTCTATTCAAAACTCACTCAAAAGCTCATCAACATCATCTCTCAGTTACGCTTTAAGAGTGACAACTCTTATCAAGTACTGGTGCAGTCTGATTTGATTAGTATGCTCAAGATCCAAGAGCTCTCAGGCCAAGAGCGCGGCCTAATCAATAAACTCCTTTCTGCGCCATATATCGACCCTGCAGCATTTAAAGCAATAGCCCAGGTAAGAAATCAACTCGATAACGCCATTACCAATGCTTTCTCGACCATGACGCCAGATAATCGCATTAAGTTTAATGAGCTAATCAACAGTCAAGAACAGCAGCTCATCTCCAATTATCGCAAGCAGCTACAACAACAGATAGACTTGGTAGAACAAGCAGGCTTTATTAGTGATCTTGTCGGGTATGATGGCCTTAACTATAACTTTAATGGCTACCTCACAACGTTAGATCCTGCTTATCTTTCCAGCTTCAAACAAAATCACCTTGCCCTAAAAGCCACGTTTGAGCAGATCATAAATAATAATAACCTGACACCAAAGCAACAAGAGCTGATCCAATCATTGGAGCTAACGGCACAGCGATATCAAGAATATGTTAGCCAGACCGAGTCAACTCAACACCCAACCACTACAACACTTGAGCTGCTTACTCAAGATATTGCCTTACACGACAGCTTGTACTTGCTACAACACCAAGCTCCACTGATTAGCAGTGAAGACTGGTGGACTGCTACCACTGCTGGCATTGATAGCCTGCACCAAATTAATACCCAGCTCACCGAAAAAATTGCGCGCCAAAACGAAATAGAGAAACAGCAGATCCTCTCTTTGCTCTATATTAGCTTTTTTGCAGGTCTACTCTTCTTCTATCTCGTTTATTTACTGAGTAGAAGTATCGCCAATAACCTTATCGACTCAGTCAGCGGCATAGTAAATGATGTCGAGCAGCTCGCAAAAGACCCTAGCCTAGAGCTTGATTTAACCGTAAAGGGAAGTGATGAGCTAGCCCAAATTTCAGTCGCGGTAAACCAGATGGTCTCCGAGCGAATGAAATCAAAACGTGCACTGCACCAAGCCTCTGCCGTATTCAGGCATTCAGCAGAAGCCATCATGGTAACCGATGCCAAAAACCGCATTGAACTGGTTAACCCTGCATTTACTAAGATCACCGGTTATACCCTTGACGATGTAAAAGGCAAAAACCCAAGCGTATTAAGCTCAGCGCACCACAATAACCATTTTTACTCAGGCTTGTGGCACTCCTTAGCGGATAAAAATAGCTGGGAAGGTGAGATCTGGAACAAACGTAAAGATGGTCAAATCTATCCTGAATACCTTAAGATCACAGCGGTAAAGAATAGCCAGAATGAAACCATTCAACACATTGGCCTATTTTTAGATATCAGTAACAACAAACAGTATGAGCAGGACCTTTGGTATAAAACAAATTACGATTCTTTGACTAAGTTGCCGAATCGGCATCTATTCTCGTTACGCCTACAACAAGCGATTGATAGTGCTCAGCAGGAAAACAATCAGGTCGCCCTCTTCTTTATCGATCTTGACCGCTTTAAGTTTATCAATGAGCTCCATGGGCACGCCGCAGGCAATAAGATCCTTAAGCAATCAGCAACACGCCTTGAGTCAGTATTAGGGCCTAACGACTCCATTGCCCGTATCGGTGGCGATGAATTTGTCATTATCTCGCCGCAATCAAACATATCCAACAGCACTGAAATACAAGCACAAAAACTCAGTGATGTGTTATCTAAGCCCTTTATATTAGATGGCAAAGAAACCAATATCTCATCCAGTTTTGGCATCGCCTTTTTCCCAGAAGATGGCCAAGATATAGAGATGCTACTACGTAATTCAGAAACGGCTATGTATCAAGCCAAGCGCGATGGCCGTGCGCATTTTCAATATTTTTCTCCTGAGATGAATGTCGAAATGTTAGCACGTATGCATTTAGAGCAAAGGTTACGTAAAGCGGTAAAACTTAACGAGTTCTACATGGAATACCAACCCGTTATTGACATGTATAGCGGCAAAACAACCAGCGTAGAAGCCTTGATCCGCTGGCGAGATCCAGATTACGGCATCATATCTCCCAGCACGTTTATTCCGATTGCCGAAGAGACTGGATTGATCGAACCTCTGGGAGAATGGATCATACATCAGGCGCTCTCGGATCTTGCCCAGCTGCACGCCCAAGGTTTACCAATCAACATGGCAATTAACGTGTCTGCTCGTCAATGCATCAACTCAAAAGAGTTGAGTTTGTATGACCTGCTCAAGCAGGGGCTAGCAGAACATGCGATCTCAGCTAAGAACGTCCATATTGAGATCACTGAGAGCATGCTAATTGAGGATAAACCCCGTTGCTTGCAGATCTTAGAATCAATAAGGCAGCTTGGTGTCGATATCTACCTCGATGATTTTGGCACAGGCTATTCCGCTCTTAGTTATCTGACACAATGCCCTATTTCTGTCATTAAAATAGATAAAAGCTTCATTGATAACGTGTTGAGCAATCAATCTGATGCAAAGTTGATTACCGCGATAGTGATGATGGCACAAAGTTTGGAAATGCCACTCGTGGCAGAAGGAATTGAAACTGTCGAGCAGTGGAATTTTTTACGCGATTTAGGCTGTGACTACGCTCAAGGATACTTGATGTCTAAACCGCTGACGAAAGCCGACTTGGTTGTTTTTTTGCAGCAGGCTAGGCCTTTCCAGTATCTGAATCTCAATACCGAACAGGCTCCAATCAGTATCAGCAAGTGATCCACTCAGGGCGCTTTTTAGCTGGCTAACTCGGTCAAGAAGGATGGATGCTGGAATGCTTGCTACTTTATGTAAGCGATTCAACACTGAAGTCTTAAATATTCTTACGCATACAAAAAAGAGCAGCTAAGCTGTAATGCCGATCATTTAGCAGTTTATTGATCGGTTGACCGATCTTTATAAGATGGCAAAATCCGAGTGTTTTTA
>NZ_JBRILT010000075.1:0-12223 GCF_052977065.1 Shewanella sp. 125m-1 | reverse complement strand
ACTATCAATGCCAGCGTCACCAGCACTGACTTAGCAGGCAACAGCGCCACCGCGACCGATACTGAAGATTATGACGTTGATAACACTACACCAAACACCCCGACTGTAATTATTCTGGATGACAGTAACCCAATTATTGGTAATGCAAACCCTGGCGATGGCTGGTTAAACCCTGATGAAATAGTCAGTGGTGGCGCGAACATCCAGTTAAAGGTAGAAGTTAACCATACTGACTTATTAGCAGGTGGTTCAGTTTCTCTCAGCATCACTAATGGCACCTCAATTTCGACCGTGGTTCTTAGCTTAAGTGCTACTGGAGAGTTGATTGTTACAGGTGCGTCTTCAACCGCTACCAGCCAATTTAGTTACGATAATGGAGTGATTACGTGGTCTGAAGAGACACCAAATGAAACATCAAGCATTACTGTTGAAGCGACTCAAGCTGATCTTGCTGGTAACGAGTCCGGCCCTGGAAGTGATACGGCAGCGATCAACACTGTCGATGCCAACGATGATGCTCAAGGTAGTTCATTTAGTGCAAGTGCAAGCTCTAGTGATAACTGGGGAACCGAAAACGGTACTGAAGTTAATCCACTATTCACTATCAGCGCAATAAACGCTGATGGCTCTGAAGGAACGGTTAATTACGCAACTGGTGATAACAACAAACTTGGTGTTTCTGGCACTCCCAGAACCGAAGGTGCGACAGAGGGGCAAATAGAGTTCAACGCTGAAACGGGTCAATCTGAAGGATTAGTCTTTAGCTTTAATGGCCTCGTCAATAAGGCAACCTTCAATGTTAGCAACATGTTCGACACCGAAGAGGGCGGCGAACAAGGCGTTTGGAAGGCTTATTATCAAGGCCAACTCGTTGCTATGGAAACCTTTAAAACCGAAGGTAGCAAGAGCGGTGAGTTCAACATAGATACTGGCAACTTGGTATTTGATACTTTAGTGTTTGAAGCCACCTATACGCTAGGTGAAGAGTCACAGGCTAACCCAGGTGATGACTCATCCGATTACTACCTGACTTCAATTGTCGTTTCGGGTCCAGAACTAGGCGGCGATGCACTAGTTGTAAATGAAGGCGAAGTACTAACAGCATCAACTATCGAAGATGGATTATTGTGGAATGATAGCGATTTAGATCATGATACTAATGGTCATAACCATCAACATACTGACTCTTTCTCTATCACTGCGGTTAATGGTCAAGGGATCCAGGCTAGTAGCACTATTATCTTAGATAGTGGCGCAAAGCTCACAATCAATACTAATGGAACTTACAGCTACGATACCAATGGCGCCTTTGCATCTCTCGCCGCAGGAGAGGTTACTAAAGAAACCTTTACCTACACCATTACCGATGAGCACGGCGCGACTGATACCGCCACTGTCACCATTAATATTATTGGTACCAATGACGCTCCTGACGCGACTGATAATAGCTACCAAGTTAATGAAAGTGAAACCATCACCGGTAACATTATCACCGATGATACAGGCGATGGCGTTGACTCTGATATCGATGGCAACCCAATTTCTATCACGCATATTGATGGTGTAGAGCTGACATTCGTTAATGCAATAGCGACTGTGTCTGTTAAAGATGGCAGCCTAACCATCAACCAAGATGGTAGCTTTAGCTATAGCCATGATGGCTCACAAACTGCACCGACAAGCTTTACCTACACTATCAGTGACGGCCAAGGTGGCAGTAATACCGCAACAGTAAACTTCGATGTGGCACAAACTCGAGACTATGGTTTTGTGGGTGGCACCGACGGTGATAATGATATTCAAGGAACTGATAACCACGACATTATCGTCAGTGACACTAGCGGTTTACAGATTGTTGCCGGCGAAGATTATAATATCGCCTTCATATTAGATTCCTCTGGCAGTATGTCTGACGAAATCACTCAAGCAAAAACGCAATTAACCAATGTTTTCAACACGCTATTCAATAGTGCTAATGGCGAGCATGCTGGCACAGTCAATGTGCTGTTTGTTGATTTCGCAGCAAATACTAAGACAAATATTTCAGTCGATTTATCTAACGGTGATTCTCAAGCGGCACTTACGCAGTTACTCGCAGCGGTTAATGCAGTTAGTGCAGGCGGAAGCACAAATTATGAAGCATCATTTGAGAGCGTCATAGAATGGTTTGATAGCGCTGACATTGCTGGTAATGGTGCCAACAACCAAACATTCTTCATTACAGACGGGCAACCAACAGCTGATACCCACAGTGAGATAGACTCCCTATACGTTGGTGTCGATCCTCAAACTGGCAACTTCCTAACCTTAAGTGAAGTTCTCATCGCGAATTCTTATAGTTTTGGGGAAACAATCACATTAAATGGCAAGGTGTTAGTTGATTCAAGTGGCGATGTATATTCAGTCTATACCGATGTTCATGAAAAAATAGGCAGCATCGAACAAGATGGTAATACATTGAAATATGACGACGACCACAGTAATTCAGGCCTACATCAATTCAGTCTATTAAATGCCGTATCGATTGTTAATGCCATTGGTATTGGGAGTGGTGTTACAACTGATGTACTTAAGCTTTATGACACAGACGGAAACGTTCAGGCCGCTGTTGATGTCAGTAATCTTGCAAGTGTTATTTTGGGGAATACAGTCGAACTAACTCAAGGACGAGACGACGCACTAGGTGGAGAAGGCAATGATATTATCTTTGGCGACCTTGTCCAATTAGATAATATTACTGGCCAAGGATTTACAGCCTTACAGAACTATGTAGCAATAAAAACCGGAACAGATACTGGCAGTATTGACTTGCAAGATATCCATAGTTACATCAGTACTCATATTGATGAATTTGATATATCAGATGCCAATGATGGCAACGATATCTTAAACGGTGGTGAAGGTAACGATACCTTATTCGGTCAAGGTGGTAATGATACCTTAATCGGTGGTCTGGGTGCAGATACGATGATTGGCGGTCTAGGGGACGATGAAATGACAGGTAATGAAGGAGCGGATACGTTCGTTTGGACCAGTGGTTCAGTAGATGGCTCTGATACCACCGACCATATTACCGACTTTGACTTAGCTGAAGATAAGCTTGATTTAAGCGATATCCTGCAAGGTGATACTGTCAGTGAACTTGCTCAACACCTGAGCTTTACAGATGAGAATGGCTCTACCAGTATCAATATTGATACTGATGGGGATGGCAGTTTTGATCAACACATTGTGCTCGATGGTGTCGACCTAATTGGTCAGTTCGGTAGTAATGAGGCCGACATTATATCTGGACTACTGGGCTCTAATGGAGAGGGCCCACTTATCGTCAGCACGTCATCTGGTGCCGCAGCGACTCAGGCGGTTAATGGCCCCGAACCTTTAGATGATCCATTCAATCCAAATGGCTTTGCTATGCTGCCATAAAAAAAGAAGCAAGATAGTGGCCTGTGGAAAAACAGGCCACTATGACCGATACTTTTAATAATAAATATAAATAATAAAATCTTAAGGATAAGTCCCCAAGGTGTCAGTTTCAGATTCTAAGAACACTGAGCAATGGACGATTTCAGCCTCTCAACGAGTGATGGTCGACCCACTGCTAGACAGTTTAGTGTTACTCACCGAGCATTTCGGTAGCCCGTGCTCCAGCGACTCGCTGGCAGCAGGCTTGCCTATGCAAGGACACGTATTAACACCAGAATTATTGCCTCAAGCTGCCAGTCGCGCCGGACTAGCGGCTAAGTTGTCGCGCAAGGGCTTAAACGAAATATCCCCTATCCTGCTGCCCTGCATCTTATTGCTAAAAGACAAGAAAGCCTGCTTACTGCGTGAATTTGATATCGAACAAGATAAAGCGGTTATCCAGCTACCTGAAACCGGCGGCAAAGAAACGCTTTCGATTGAAGAGCTCGAAGCACTCTATGTGGGCTATCTGTTTTTAGTGAAGCAAGAATATCGTGGTGATATGGGCTTAGATGTTCATCTACACGAGAACAAATCCCACTGGTTACTACAAACAATTAAAGACTCAGCCCCCATTTACCGAGATGCCCTTATCGCATCGGTATTGGTTAACTTATTTGCCCTAGTGTCACCGTTATTTATTATGAATGTGTACGATAAAGTCGTACCGAATTTGGCATTCGACTCTTTATGGGTACTGGCTATCGGTGCCGGTATTGCTTATATCTTTGACTTAATCATGCGCCAACTTAGAAGCTACCTTATTGACGTTGCAGGTAAGAAAGTCGACATCATCGTATCTTCTCGACTATTTGCTAAAGCTATCGGTATCCCGCTTGAAAAGCGCTCTCCTAGCGTCGGCGGCATGGCTAAGCAACTTGGTGAATTTGATAGCATCCGCGATATTCTCACCTCGGCCACTATCACCACATTGGTTGATCTGCCTTTCGCGCTGTTTTTCTTAACCATTATCTATCTTGTTGCCGGCGATCTCGCCGTTATCCCATTGATTGGTAGCTTTATTATTATCGGCTACACCTTGATTATGCAGCCAAAGCTTAAGGCGGCAATTGACGAGAGCAACAAGTTTTCAGGCCTAAAGCACGGCCACTTAATCGAGTCACTAGCCTCAATTGAATCGATTAAATCCAGCGGCGCCGAAGGTCTAGTGCAGAAAAGCTGGCAACAGATGATTGGCCATACGGCGAACTGGCAACTGAAATGCAAAAAAATAACTACCTCTGTGACCAATGTGGCGACATTTGTAGTGCAAACCTCCGTTATTTTTGTGGTGATTTTAGGGGTATACCGAGTCTCTGAAAATGAAATATCCATGGGTGGCATCATTGCTGCGGTGATTTTATCTAGCCGCGCAATTTCTCCCATGGCGCAACTTGCAGGCCTAATGACCCGTGGTAATCAAACCGCTAGTGCCCTGCGTCAACTTGATGAACTGATGACGCAAGAAGATGAATTTGAAAACAAAGGCCACCTGGTTAGCCGCCAACGTTTATTAGGTCAAATAACCGCGCACCATATCGGTTTTAGCTATCCAGGTTCAGAGCGCCCCATACTGCACCCATTATCGATAAATATCGCTCCCGGTGAGCGTGTAGCGATCATTGGTCGCAACGGTTCCGGTAAAAGTACCTTAGCCAAACTATTAGTCGGCCTATATCAGCCAACTAAAGGCAGCTTAACCTATGACGGTATCGATTCTGCGCAGATCCATCCTAGCGACTTAAGACGAAACTTCGGCTACTTGCCGCAAGATATCACTTTGTTTCATGGCACGATTCGCGACAATATTTTATTTGGTACCCGCCAAGTATCTGAGCACCAATTGATCCGAGCCGTGCAGCTTTCTGGAGTGAATTTATTTACTAACCTAGAAGCCGAAGGCCTAGATCAGCAAGTGGGTGAAGGTGGCCGAGAGCTCTCTCGCGGACAGCGACAAACCATTGCCCTAGCCCGTGCAACATTGAATGACCCGCCGGTATTGTTAATGGATGAGCCGACTGCCAGTCTCGATGCCCGTGCAGAAAAGCAGTTTATTCATGCCATGCACAATGTCAGTAAAGATAGAACCTTACTGCTCATTACTCATAAGATGCACCTACTCAACCTCGTCGATCGCATCATCGTTCTCGATCGCGGCCATATCGTTGCCGATGGCCCTAAGGCCGAAGTACTAAAGAAGCTAAATGATGGCTTATTAGCGGGAGCGGCGAAAAAATGAGTAAGCACTTAACTACACATGATTTAGAGATGGTCGATGACGTTTATGGTGCAATGATGACCGATGCACCTGCCAGCCATCGATTAACTATTTGGGCATTATCGGCACTGATTATAACCTTCCTGCTATGGGCCTACTTTGCAGAGTTAGATCAAGTCACTACTGGTTTGGGTAAAGTTATCCCTTCTTCTCAAGTGCAGGTTATCCAAAGTTTAGACGGCGGGATCTTACAAGAGATGTATGTCCAGGAGGGATTAATTGTCACCAAGGGGCAGCCTCTTGTTCGCATCGATGCCACCCGTTTTCAGTCTGACTTCGCTCAACAAGAGCAAGAAGTGAATAGTCTAGTCGCCAATGTGATCCGCTTAAATTCAGAGCTTAACAGTATCACCATTTCGTCAATAACCAATGATTGGCGCGAGCAGGTAAAAATCTCTCCTCTGGCATTAATATTCCCATCTGCTTTAGAAGAAAACGAGCCAGAGCTTACCAGCCGTCAGCGTGAAGAATATATTGGTCGTCTTGATAACCTAAGTAATCAACTCGAAATTCAAGCCAGACAGATCCAACAACGTAACCAAGAGATCCAAGAACTCGCTTCAAAAATCAGAACACTCACAACCAGCTTCCAGTTGGTCTCACGAGAGCTTGAACTGACTCGGCCATTGGCAGATAAAGGGATTGTTCCTGAAGTCGAGTTATTAAAACTACAGCGAGTCGTCAACGATATTCAAGGCGAGCTCTCTTCATTGCGCTTATTGCGCCCTAAAGTTAAGTCCACCATGGATGAAGCCATTCTTAAAAGGCGGGAGTCAGTACTTATTTATGCGGCTGATACCCGTGCCCAACTCAACGAGATGCAAACTAAACTCTCACGCATGAACGAGGCGCAAGTCGGTGCACAAGATAAAGTCAGCAAGGCCGAGATAGTATCTCCAGTCAATGGCACAGTCAAAACAGTGCATATCAATACCCTAGGCGGCGTTGTCCAGCCCGGTGTCGATATCATTGAAATTGTCCCGTCTGAAGACAAGCTATTGATTGAGACCAAAATTGTCCCTAAGGATATCGCATTCCTGCACCCTGGTTTACCCGCTGTCGTTAAAGTCACCGCGTATGACTTTACCCGCTATGGTGGTTTGAACGGTGTGGTCGAGCATATCAGTGCCGATACGACCCAAGATGAAGAGGGAAATAGCTTTTATATTGTCAAAGTTAGAACAGAGTTTTCTAGCTTAACGAAGGACGACGGCACCCAAATGCCTATCATACCAGGGATGTTAACCTCGGTTGATGTAATTACAGGGCAAAGATCCGTTTTAGAGTACATACTTAATCCAATATTACGGGCTAAAGATACGGCGCTCAGGGAGCGTTAAGCCCGATAAAAAACGACCAGGAGGGGTTAACATGGATAGCAGCACAATACGGCAGTTAAAGCGCAGTGCACTTGCACTTGCTGTCAGCGCGCTGATAATACCGGCATCGGCTTCTAGCCAAACACTAGAGCAAGCGGTAGCACACACACTGGATACCAATCCAGAGATAAAGATAGCATTTAACCGCTTTAAAGCGCGAGAGGAACAAGTCAATCAAGCAGTGGCAGGCTACATGCCAACGGTTGACATTAGCGCTGGCTATGGTTGGGAGCAAACCGATAGCCCATCGACGCGTCGACGCGCAGGTCAAGGTGATGTTAACGATGACGGTGTGATTGAACTCAAACGCGGTGAAGCGGGCTTTAGCATCAAGCAGATGCTATTTGATGGTTTCTATACTAGTAGTGAAGTTGATAGATACAGTTTCGAAGCTAGTGCTGAGCAGTGGGCACTATTTGCTGCAGCTGAAGATATGGCGCTAGATGTTGCTAAGGTCTATATCAACTATATTCGCAGCGAACAGGTACTGACTTTGGCAGAGAAAAACCTTCAAAGCCATAAAGAGATCTATGACCAAATTAAGCAACGTACCGATTCAGGCCTAGGGTCTACGGCAGATTTATCACAAATCACTGGCCGTTTGGCACGTGCTAACGCTAATGTTATCTCAGCCCGTAACAACTTCTATGATGCTAAATCTCAGTTTGTTCGTATCGTTGAGCAGCAACCTGAAGATATGATAGTACCAGTGCCTGATGCTGATATGCTACCAGCAGATCTCAGTACCAGCATTATGATGGCTCAAGATAATCACCCTATTCTCAAGTCTGCAGCAAGCGATATCAATGCTGCAGAAAATGAGAAAGACTCTGCACAGTCAAACTATTACCCGAAGCTCTCACTAGAGCTTGATGGTAACTGGAACAACAATGTCGATGGTGAAGATGGCTACTCACCTATTGTGACTAATAGTGTTGGTGGATATAACAATGACCTTGTTGCCATGGTGCGCCTCAAGTACAACCTATTTTCAGGTGGTAGTGATCTCGCACGCGAGAAAGAAGCCGCATATAAAGTAGGCGAGGCTAAAGAGATCCGTCAACGTGCCCACAGACAAGTCGTTGAAGGCGTCAATTTAGCGTGGAATGCTTACGAACTGCTTACCCCACAAAAAATGTATATCCGAGAACATGTTGTTGCGGCTAAAGACACCCAAGTTGCTTACAGCCAGCAATTTAACTTAGGTCAGCGAACTTTATTGGATCTACTCGATACAGAAAACGAGCTTTTTGAAGCTAGAAAAGACTATTTAGAATCTGAGTATGATGAAATCATTGCCCAGTATCGCGTGTTAAATGCGACAGGCCAATTGCTCAACTCATTGCGCGTAACCAGACCAGATGTCTGGCAAGGTGAGAGAGACTACGAAGGAGGAGTCCCACAATGAAGACCATGATATTTATATTAAGTCTCGCTATGCTTGGCGGCTGCTCAATGCGTGACATAGCCACTATGGATCAACCGACAACGCAAGTTTACGATCTCAATGATATCGACCATGATGGGGTTATTGTTGCCAGAGAACGCTGCACAGAAACGACACTTGGTGCAACCATCGACAACTACGGCTGCGGTAAAATCAAGCCAATTAATGAGCGCCAGGAACTCAAAGTGCTATTTGCCAACGACTCTTACTATATCGATCCTCAGTATTATCCGCAGGTAGAAGTTATCGCAACCTTTATGCGCGATTATCCAAATACCCAAGCTGTCATTGAGGGACACTGCAGTAAGACAGGAACCCATGAGCATAACCAAACACTATCTCAAAACCGTGCCAATGCAGTAAGTTCTTTGCTTGCTGAGCGTTTTGGTATTGAATCAGATAGACTCAGTGCGATAGGTTATAGCTTCGACCGCCCAATTGACCCGACTCATACCAAAGCGGCTCATAAGGTAAATCGTCGAGTTATCGCCGAACTAACAGGCGATGACACCACTGCAGACATGAAGTGGCACATCTATACGGTAGACGAAGAAGTTAATTAGCTGTAATAACGGAGCACCATGGTTGGCAGGCTTTATCAATTAAAAAAAATACGAAAAGTCTGCCAATTAAAGTTGACGGTGCTGGCCCTGTCCGTCTCCTGCCTTTATGCTGCCCCAGTTCAAAAGTTAGATTCAGTCCATATAACCCAAACCATTGAGTCGCAATATGGCGAACGTGCGGGTAAACGGATTAGGGCCTGGTTTAAGCTTTTAGATGAAGCAAAAGACTTACAAGATAGCGATAAAATACTAATGGTTAATAATTTTTTTAACCTATTTCATTTTATCGATGATATAAAACTTTGGGGAAATAAGAACTACTGGGCAACGCCCATGGAGTTTATTGGAGTCAGTGGTGGCGACTGTGAGGACTTCTCAATCGCTAAATACTTTACTCTACTTCAACTCGGTATTTCTGAGGATAAATTACGCATTACTATGGTTAAAGCGACCAGCGTAAATCAGTATCATATGGTACTAGCCTATTATGAAACGCCCTCTTCAATCCCCCTCGTTTTAGACAATCTTGATAAACAGATTAAACCGGCAACCCAACGAAAAGATCTGTTGCCAGTCTATAGTTTTAACGGTCGACAGCTGTGGTTAAACAAAGAAAAAGGACGAGGTGTTCTAGCAGGTTCCTCATCTAAACTTGCGAAATGGAATGACCTAAAACATCGCTTGGGTGTAGAGCGACTTAATCAACCCAAGATAAAACTGGAGTAGTTAACAAGATGACACTGTTTCGACAGATATACACACTACTGTTTGTGCTGTTTTTATTGGTTGTTGCGAGCTTAGGTTATGTACAGTTTACCGAAACTCAAAGCTTCCTTACGAAACAAATGGAATCAGATCTCAATAATACCAGTCATTCGCTCGGTATTATGCTGGTACCCGATCTCGAAGCGGGTGACATAGTCGGTGCAGAAACACTGATCAATGTGATTTTCGAGGGCGGTTACTATCAACAAGTCAAACTTACTTGGCTCGTCGATGGTAAACAGCAGGTATGGGAAAACCCGATGATAATCGAGGGGGTTCCACAGTGGTTTATCGACCTAGAGCTGTTCAATACGATCAAACGAGAAAGCATAATCACCTCAGGTTGGATCCAGTTAGCTCGCTTAGAGATTACTGCCCATCCGGGATTCGGATACCATGAGCTCTGGCGCACCATGACCAACGCCATCATCGTCTTTTCTATCCTATTTCTTATTGCGATTATTTTGGCCCGTGTCGGTCTCACTTGGATCTTAAAACCACTGCATGATATTGCCGAACACGCCAAAGAGGTAGCCAACCGTAAATTTGGTCCAGACATGAAAGTACCTAAAACTGTAGAACTTAAATCAGTGGTGCAAGCGTTTAATAGCATGTCTGAACAGCTAAAGCAGATCTTTAACTCTCTCGATGAAGAAGTGGGTGAATTGAGAAAGAAGAATCTTGTCGACCAAGTATCAGGTTTGCCTAATCGCCAATATATGATGGGGCGCTTAAACAGCTGGCTAAGCGAGCCTAAAAGTGGCGCACTGATGATGGCTAAGTTTGACTGGTTAGAAGAGGTCCATAGCAAATACGGTTATCAAGTCCGTGACGAAACCATTAAGTTGCTAGCAGATAAAATGAAGCAACATTTAGATGGCGTAACACCGTCAGTGATTGCGCGCATTGCAGCTTATGAGTTTGCTTTTCTCATCACCAGTTCAGAGCATGAGCAAACCAGTAAATATCTACAAACCCTGATCCGCACCATCAACCAGGAGATCTCAAAAGCTAGTTGCAAACCAAATGAAAGCTTTGCTATTGGTATTGCCGAGCGTATTGGGCAGATGTCTGTCACCGATATTCTCGCCCAAGCTGATAATGCACTGCAGAAGTCACTACAGGAAAATAAGGTATTCCATTGGTTTGAGACTAATGAAAAACAGTTATTTACCCGAGAACAGTGGCGCGAGCATTTAAGTAGCGCGATCACCGAAGGGAAATTCAAGTTTAAGTGGCAACCTATTTTATTAAATGATTCAGGCTCAATTTTACAAAGAGAGCTCTACTGCCAACTTGAGATCCACGACAAGATGGTACCCGCTGGACAGTTCATGCCCTATGTCGAACTGCTCTCATTGGGTAGCCTGTTAGATAAGTGCTTGATTGAAACAATCCATAGTAAGAAGCTACTTGAGAGAAACTTCGAACCGATTGCGATTAACTTAACCTTCCAGAGTATGGGGGATCCTGAATTCCATAAGTGGCTCAATAAATTCCTGCGCTTATCGCCACTACGTGAACGGATCTGTTTCGATATACCTGAAGCGGCTGTTTATAGCGATGCAGAAGCCTGTCAGGCACTTTGTGCTGTGATTCGGGATAATGGGGCGCATTTTGGTATTGACCACTTTGGGCGCCAGTTTGGCTCAATGTCATACCTACAAAACTTACGCCCAAGTTACGTCAAACTCGATCAGTCTTTCGCTTATTACGATGACAGCGAGCACAGCAGTGAGCTATGTCGTGCGCTCATTAACGTCGCAAAGGGATTAGATATCGAAGTGATAGCGACAGGAATAGAAGAAGAAGCCCAGCTTAAACGTTTCATACCGTTAAAGACTAACGCTTACATGGGCTTTATCTCACCGCCTATCGCAGTAGAATGATATAAGCAGTTAAAGGTGAAATAGCTAAAGGTCTCTCAGGAGGCCTTTTTTGATTTTTGATTCTAGGTTCTAGGTTCTAGGTTCTAGGTTCTAGGTCCTAAAGAATCTACCTAACCTTCCATTTTCTAATTCGTTAACCTGAGATATCGTTCTCAGTTTCATTTATAGATCTTAGGTTCTAGAGCCTGCTTTGCTTTCTTTGCCTCAGTGAGCTTGCGAACATTCCGCTATCCATCAGCGAAGCGTTCGTCTTAGCTTTAGGCTCTCTAAAACCTGATATCAAAACCTCATTGACGGGCTAAAGCCCGACCTACAATAACCAAATCTTGTCCGGCCTTTCCTTCAGTGAGCTTGCAAACGTTCCGCTATCCATCAGCGAAGCGTTCGTCTTAGCTTTAGGCTCTCTAAAACCTGATATCAAAACCTCATTGACGGGC
>NZ_JBRILT010000074.1:0-13692 GCF_052977065.1 Shewanella sp. 125m-1 | reverse complement strand
AGCATAGAGCATAGAGCATAGAGCATAGAGCATAGAGCATAGAGCATAGAGCATAGAGCATAGAGCATAGAGCATAGTGCATAGAGCATAGCGTAAGAGGAGCAAAGATTGTTGCTCCTCAAAAACTCCTATACCTGTAATGTTGTACCGGTAAATCAGTACCAGTAAATAGTTTTGTCTTGCACGTTAGTCTGTTTCAATCCAGAAGGCTTAAGTGGTACACACTATTATCGGCCTGTTTCGCCTAGTTTCTTTCTATCAACTGCCTCACTTTCTCTTACCATCCTCATCATTTATCACCTGCTAGGTGAATTCCTGTATCCAGTGACTAACACCAAATATCCAACATCCAACATCCAACATCATAAGACTAAGCTTCATCCGCAAACGGCGTACCAAGATGCGAACTCTATTTGTACTGAATTTGTACTGAGCAGGGATCAATGAGACTGAGGTTTCAAAGTGTGATTTGATTGCGTTGCCTTGTGAATATCAGGTATTTAGAATTGTTACATATATTCACATTATCTCAATTGTGTGCAATTTGATGCTGAACAAGAGCTGAGTACTAACCTAGATTGACTAGGAAAAACATGAGCAACTTCTAAAAAATCGCATTAACCCACCTGTACTTACTAAAGATATCACCTTAAAAGTGTGACGTGCGTCACACTTAGCGGTATCCGCTGTGTTGCCGAATGGTTATGCGCATTTCAGAGTGTCCCCCTGTATATCTCTTGCATTCTAGCGGATTGTACTACTTAGTGACGAATATCACATTGTAAAATAGGTGTGTGAAAAATTAATGTTACCTTTATTGCTATTTTTTTTAACAGAATATTGTGAATGGTTAATGAATTGCTGGATTGACGGCATAAACGTGAAATTGCAGTATCCATATCAACGTCAGGAATAACAAATGACGTATATATAAAAATAATTAGGTTTAGGGAGTACTACATAATGAACAGACCATCTAAATTGGCCTCTGCGATTAAGTTTGGTTTAATCGCTTCGGTTTCTACCAGCGCATTTACCGTATCAAATACAGCCTTTGCTGAAGAAGCTGGTGCCGATGTAGAACGCATTGCAGTTACCGGCTCCCGTATTCAACGTCAAGACATGGAAACAGCATCTCCTGTGACTGTGATTAATGCTGCTGAAATTCGTGCTGAAGGTTTTACAACTGTTGATGAGTTACTTCAAGCGCAAACATCTATGGCGGGTGCTGCAGTTGGTTCAAGCACAAACAATGGAGCAGGCGGCGTAGCACAGGTTGATCTACGTGGTATGGGCTCGCAACGTACACTAGTATTGTTGAACGGCCGTCGTATGGTGAATTCTGGTTCAGGTGCCGATAGTGCTGTTGATCTCAACGCTATCCCTGTCGCAATGATTGCCCGCGTAGAAATTTTAAAAGATGGCGCATCTGCAGTTTACGGTTCAGACGCGATTGCTGGTGTTGTTAACATCATCACCAAGAAAGATTTTGAAGGTTTTCAAGTTGATGTCCAAGGCGGCATGACCGATAAGAGTGACGGTGAAAACGGTGAGATAAGCGCACTTTACGGTTTCAATACCGATACTGGTAACTACACATTTGGTGCCGCATATTCTGAGCGTAAAGGTGTCATCCAGTCAGACCGTGACTGGACAGATCCAGGTAACAGCTCGTTTACACCACAAGGCGGTATTGTTGGTGATGGAGTTGATGCAGATGGAAAGCCGATAAAAGAAGTTAAAAATTATGACCCGACAACTGGAGAATGGGTTTCTCAACCGCAGGGTTATGATTATACCCAAGATAGCTACTATCAAACGCCAAGTAAGCGTTACAGCTTATTCGCTAACATGACCCAAGAGCTAACTGATGACATCGTAATGACCGGTGATATTTTATACACCAAGCGAAAGTCAAACCAACAGTTAGCGCCTCAACCAGCAAATCTAGATCTAAATGTATGTGGTTCAGGCTACGAAATTGAAGATGGAGCGGAAGATCCTGGTTGCATGAATCTAACCGATGAGATGGTTGCTGGTGGAATTGTTGCTAATGATAAAGGTCAAGTTAACTACAGAAAGCGTATGAACGACGTAGGCCCGCGTGTCTATACTCAAGATACTGACACATGGCGTGTTTCAGCTGGCCTTGAAGGCTCGTTAGATATCAACACTGGCATGAACTGGGATGCGTCTTATACCTACGGTAACAATAAAGCCAAATCAGCGGTAGAAAACTCAATTAACGCAAATTTGATGACTGCTGCTATTTATGCTGATCAAGACCCTTGGATGACGGGTCAGCCTATGACCGACCAAGAACTGCTAAACAGTGTTTCATATGATCAAGAATCTGATGGTGGTAACGAGCAGCATGTGTTCTCTGCAGGTCTTAATGGCGAGCTATTTGACCTAGACGCGGGTGCAGTTGCATTTGCCATCGGTGCTGAATACCGCTACGAGAGTGGCTATTTCAATCCAGACCCAATTGTTGTTGCTGGTGAAAGTACTGCCGCGCAGCAAGATCCAACTGATGGTAGCTACAACGTTATCTCTGTATTCCAAGAAGTGAGCGTACCTTTTACTGATAAGCTAACCGGTGAGTTCGCACTACGCTTTGATGATTACTCAACATTTGGTAACGCATCTACTTGGAAGATTGGTCTTACTTATGAAGCAACCGATGACTTAATGCTTCGTACTGTAGCTGCAACAGGTTTCCGTGCGCCAAGCGTGAGTGAGCTATATGGTGGTAACTCAGGTTCATTCGATTATCTAGATGATCCTTGGGAGCAAGAGCAAGACCCACAGATTTTAGTTAACCGTACATCTGATGATGATCTACAGCCTGAAGAGTCAGAGTCTTACACTGCTGGCTTAGTGTACTCGCCAAGCTATGTTGAAGGATTGTCGTTAACTCTTGATTACTGGCGCTTTAAAGTCAAAAATGCGATTACCCGCCTTGATACGCAAGCTGGTTTGAATGCGTGTTATGCTGAACAACAGCAAGGAAATCAAGATGCTCAAGTTTGTATTGATTTTGGTATCGGTGCAAATGGTGACTTGACTAAGCTGACTAACTCACTAACGAACGTTGGATTCCAGGACACGAGCGGTCTTGACTTTAACTTAGCGTATAATTTTGAAGCGTTGAACCTTGACTGGGTAGTTAGCAACGATACCACTTACTTGCTGAACTTTGAGCAAGACGGTATTGATTATACTGGTACAATCGACGGTAACTTCGGTGCTTATTCTGAAATTCGTAACAATTTCAGTATTAAAGCGAGCCAAGACGATTGGAGTGTAATGTACTTTAACCGTTATATCGGTGAAATGGATGACTTAGGAAACGGTGAAAAAGTTGATTCAGTTCTTTATCACAACCTATCAGCATCATACTTCATCAACGATGCTTGGATGTTAACGGCAGGTGTTAAGAACTTTACTGATGAAGAGCCATCAAAAGTCTCTAACGGCAGTGACGGCGGTACAGTACCTGAAGTATACGACGTTATCGGTCGTACATTCTTTGCTGGTGTAACCATGAACTTCTAAATAGCACTCGCTATTTGATCTAAAAAAAGCGCCGAAAGGCGCTTTTTTGTTGTCATAAATACCGCTTAACCTAAACCTTTCTGCGCTGAACTCATCTGAATAAATTCAATTTTATAACCATCAGGATCTTCTACAAACGCAATTTCAGTACTGCCGCCAGCAACAGGGCCAGCAGGCCTAATGACTTTTCCGCCAGCTGCGCGAATAGCTTCACAGCGAGCGTAGATATCCTCTTCACCAATCGCAATATGGCCAAATGCATTACCGTGATCGTAAGTTTCAGTGCCCCAGTTATAAGTTAACTCTATAACCGCGCTACCTGTAGACTCGTCGTCATAGCCGACAAAAGCCAAGGTGTACTTATATTCGCTGTTTTCGCTTTGTCTGAGTAATTTCATGCCTAAAATGTTGGTGTAAAATTCAATACTGCGATCTAGATTTCCTACGCGAAGCATGGTGTGTAGTAATTGTGCCATTTTATGTCCTAGGGTTAAGGTTTTTATGTTCCAAGTATATCGGTTATTATTGAGTTCTAAAAAGTTGATTAAATACTTTTTAGAAATATTGAGCGAGATCAATTTTTTTAGTCAGTATCTAGATCACAAAACGTTTAAATTAGACTGAGAAAGTCTCATTTTTCTTATATTATGCAAATAGACAATTAAGGAGATTTAGATGCAAACCGAACTAAAAATGTCGCTTGCTCTAAGCGCGATTATTGCAGTGACTTTATCTATTTTCTTCATCTGCATGTTCTAAGATATTGAATTAAAAAAGCCGCACATAGCGGCTTTTTTGTTTTAAACTTTTATTATTAATCAGTGTTATAGAACGTATTCTTACTCTTCTGGGTAGACTTTATCTTTGAATTCACACAGATCTTCAATTATACAACTTCCACAGCGTGGTTTACGCGCAATACATGTATAACGTCCATGCAGAATAAGCCAGTGGTGCACATCGACTTTAAATTCAGCTGGGACCACTTTTAACAGCTTTTTCTCAACCTCAACTACGTTCTTACCCATAGCAAACTTAGTGCGATTCGAAACCCTATCAATATGGGTGTCTACAGCGATGGTAGGCCAGCCAAAAGCAGTATTAAGTACAACATTAGCCGTTTTTCTGCCAACGCCAGGAAGCGATTCTAGTGCTTCTCTGTCTTCAGGCACTTCGCCATTGTATTTTTCGACCAGTATTTCACAGGCCTTAACCACGTTAATCGCTTTGTTGTTATACAAGCCGATAGTTTTTATGTACGGTTTAAGCCCTTCAACACCTAAATCAGCAATGGCTTTGGCGGTATTGGCAACGGGAAACAGTTTGTCAGTGGCTTTGTTGACACTGACATCGGTGGCCTGAGCGGATAATGTAACTGCAACTAGCAGTTCAAATGGGCTTGAGAAGTTGAGTTCAGTTTCTGGGTGGGGGTTATTGGCTCGTAACCGTTCCAGAATTAAGCGACGTTTTTCAGCGTTCATTATCCATTATCCATTATCCGTAATAATTGTTGTTATTATCTCGTTTGTAAGCGCCGTTACTATCAAGTGCAGACACTACATTTATACCAAATCTCGTTTTATCAATACTCGTAATATCGATACAGGTAATATCAATATTTGTAATATTTAGGGCTAACTGACTTTGGTGATCCGAGCACGAGTTGGGGCTTCTGGCTCTGTTTGAGGTTGCTTAGATGCCAAGTGTTGGTCGATGACATTTTTAAGTGCAATCAATAATCCCATACCAATAAATGCCCCTGGTGGTAACATTGCTAATAAGAAGCTGGTATCTACCTGCCAAATTTGAATAGTTAATGATTTAGCCCATTCACCTAACAACTGATCTGCACCATAAAATAGCGTGCCTTGACCTAAGATCTCGCGACTTGCGCCTAATATGCAAAGAACAAGTGTAAAACCTAGCCCCATCATTAATCCATCAAATGCAGATTTCGCTACGTTATTACGCGAGGCAAATGCCTCGGCGCGGCCAATAATGACGCAATTAGTAACGATAAGCGGTAAGAAAATACCTAACGATAGATAAAGCCCATAGGCATAGGCATTGATCAGTAACTGCACTGTGGTAACAAGAGCGGCAATTATCATCACAAAAACAGGAATACGGATCTCTTTAGGGACAAAATCACGTACAAGAGAAACGAGGATATTAGAGCCTATTAGTACTAACATCGTCGCTAACCCCAGGCCTAAGGCATTGGTCAACGTTGCGGTTACCGCAAGTAGGGGGCAAAGCCCTAATAATTGAACCAGTCCTGGGTTATTTTTCCACAGGCCTTGTCTGGCGAGTTCTTTGTAATCACTCATTTCCAACCTCACAATTAGCTGGCGCTGATAACAGTTGTGCTTTATGGGCATTAAAATACTGCACGGCTTTTTTGACGGCTTTAACATAAGCGCGCGGCGTAATGGTTGCACCGGTAAATTGATCTATCTCACCGCCATCTTTTTTGACATTCCAACGCTTGTCTTTGTCTGATAATAGCTGCAATCCGTCGAATGATTTTACCCATTCAGACTTCCTCAGCTCTATCTTGTCACCAAGCCCTGGTGTTTCCTGGTGAGAGAGAGTTCGTACCCCTAGCACTTCACCTGTATGACTAATGCCAATAATAATTCGAATATTTCCGTTATAGCCATCTGGGGCAATGGCTTCGATAGCGATCGCCACACCTTGATCGTTTTTAGTCGCGATATAAGCGGGTAGGGCATCACTTGTTCCTAAGAATTCAGCGGACTTGAGCAAAATACAATGTGCCGTGAGTTCATTATCGTGGATTTCATCAGGAACGATTTGATGTAACACTCGAGCGAGTTCAATTTGCTCTTGCTGCTTAATTTTATCAAAGGTAAATTGGTTGACAACAGCCACTAGCCCAGTACATAGAAGAGCAAATAGACCGAGTAATAAACCGTTTTTTAACATAGATTTTTTCAAAGTAAACTCTCTTTATACTCAGTTGCCAGTACGGTGGCCATAGGTGCGAGGTTTGACGTAGTAGTCAATAAATGGTGCACAAAGGTTAGCGAGTAGTACGGCAAAAGCAAAAGCATCGGGGTAGCCGCCAAAGGTTCGAATCACATAAACGAGCACGCCAATAAGCGCACCGAAAATGAGTCTGCCACGTACACTTGTCGCAGCAGTGACTGGATCGGTCGCAATAAAAAATGCGGCAATCATGGTGGCACCAGAAAACAGCTGCATCAATGGCCCTACATGCGTGTCGGGACTTAACAGATAGCCAAAACTGCTGCAGACAAAGAGTGAGCCTAAAATAGCCACACTGATATGCCAACGGATCACCTTTAGTTTTAACATCACTAAACCGCCAGCAAGATAGGCCATATTGACCCAGAACCAACCGACCCCAAAGCCGTCAAAGAATACCGATTTCCCAAGGCTTTCAGACATGGTTAAGCCAAGCGCTAAATCTGTTTTTACCGTGTCGAGCGGCGTTGCCATCGCAAGACCATCAAAACCTAGCTTATAAACATTTAACTGCTCTGCAGACATAGAGCCAAAAATAGCTTGCAGGGTTAGCCCTAAATCCATAGGGTTTTGCGCAATAGCGGTTGGGATTGACCAACTTGTCATCTGCACAGGAAATGAGATTAGCAGCATGACATAGGCAGCCATAGCGGGGTTGAAAATATTTTGCCCAAGGCCACCATAGAGCTGTTTAACAAGAACAATAGCAAATAAAGTGCCGATGACGACGAGCCACCAAGGTGCAATAGATGGAATTGCAACACCAATTAACACTGCGGTTAATACAGCGCTATTATCACTAATCGTCGGGAGTACGGCTCTTTTTCGCAAGTTTAATACAGCGGCTTCAGCAGCGAGTGCAACTACGACTGCCAACATCACTTGGATTAACACGCCCCAGCCAAAGAAATAACACTGGGTCGCAATACCCGGTAGGGCACATAAAATCACTCGGCGCATTACGGTCTGGGTTTGTAGCTGTACCTTTAAATGAGGTGATGAGGCTAACTTAAACGCCATGGTTTATTCCTTTTCCTGCAATTGTGCTTGAGCTTTTTTGGCTTTTGCCTTCGCAATAGTGGCGGCAATACGCTCTTTTTTACGTTGTTCAGGCGTCATATCTTGTTGCTTTTCTTGAACTGTTGCGGGCTTAGTATCAACATCTCCCTCCATAACAGTCTCTGGTGTATTTGTTACTTGCTGGATTTCTGCCTCAAGCATTGCCAGCGGTTCTGCCGCATTTAAAGCCGTCTTCTTCGCTTTAGCGCGAGCGATGGCAGCGGCAATTTTTGCCTTTTTGTCATCCTTGGCACCAGTATCTGCGACAAAGGGCATATCACTTTCGACCGTGGCAGCAACATCAGCAGTGGCTTCAGAGCCCTGAGCTGAGCCAGAGTTCAAGCTAGAACCTAAGTCAGAGTCAGAGCTAGTATCTGATTGAGCGGCTTTTCTCGCTTTAGCGCGAGCGATGGCAGCGGCAATTTTTGCCTTTTTGTCATCCTTGACACCAGTATCTGCGACAACAGGAACGTCACTTTCTACAGGGGAAGCGGCAACATCAGCAGTCGCTTCAGAGCCCTGAGCTGAGCCAGAGTTCAAGCTAGAACCTAAGTCAGAGCCAGAGCCAGTATCTGTTTGTGCGGCTTTCCTCGCTTTAGCGCGAGCGACGGCAGCGGCAATTTTTGCCTTTTTGTCATCGTTGCCACCTGTAACAGCGACAGAGGACGCATCACTTTCGTCAGTGGCAATAGTACTCGCCTGAGAGCTAGAATCTGATTGTGCGGCTTTCTTCGCTTTAGCGCGCGCTATCGCGGCTGCAACTTGGGCCTGCTTGTCGTTTAATAAACGCGAGGACCCATCTTGTGACTCATTTTGTGACTCTGCAGATACCGATGTGTCAGAGCTTGGTTTGTCTTTTTTAGCTTTAGCACGGGCTATAGCCGCAGCCACCTGCGCTTTTTTATCGATTAACGTTTTGTCTTCAGCCAACGCTTTGTCATCGACTGGCGTTGAGGTACTGGCTTGCATTGTTTCTGCAGCTTTTTTGGCTTTTATTCGTGCCATAGCTTCCGCTACTGCATTCTTGTCTGTATTCGTCATCCCACCTTTGCGTCGCTCGGCCGCTTCTTTTGCCTTGGCTTCACGGGCTAACTTTTCTTCTTCTAAGCGTTGTAATCTCGCTTCGAAACGTTGCTTAGCAAAATCAGCTTGTTTCTTTTCTTCGGTTTGAGTACGTAATGCGGACTTTGCAACACGGTAATATTCGACCAGTGGAATATCGCTTGGGCATACAAAGCTGCAGCAACCGCATTCGATACAATCATGCAGGTTAAAACTGGCTGCCTTGTCATATTCTTCGGCTTTGGCGTGCCAGAATAGTTGTTGCGGTAATAAAAGAGCGGGGCAGGCAACTGCGCACTCTCCACAGCGAATACAAGGTTTTTCTACCGCGTCATCTGCTATCTCTTCATTACTTGGAAGAAGGATGCAGTTGGTTCCCTTTAAAACAGGAGCCTGTACGTTAGGTAATGCGTGCCCCATCATCGGACCGCCAATAATAATTTTATCGCTATCTAAGTCGCCATTAAAACCCAGTGAGTCAAGAATGTGCTTTATCGGCGTACCCACTGGTATCCAATAGTTACCTGGCGTTTGGCTATTAAGTCCGGTTACGGTCACCACTCGGCTGGTTAGCGCATGGCCATTAATGACGGCATCATGAATAGCATAAGCAGTACCGACATTCTGCACCAACATACCGAGCTGGGCAGGAATAGCACCTGATGGTACTTCTTGGCCAGTTAGAATTTGAATTAACTGTTTTTCACCACCGGATGGATACTTGGTGGGAACGGAAGTGATTCTGGTGCTATCTGTTGCCATCGTGCTGCGATTAAGCGCATGCTGCATCGCCTCGATAGCCTCAGGTTTATTATCTTCAATAGCGATAATAATCCGTTTAGGTTTAAGAAGCTTTTCGATAATAGTAATGCCAGAAAAGATCTCATCACTATGCTCGCGCATTAAACGGTCATCGGAAGTGATGTAAGGTTCGCATTCAATACCATTGATAATAACGAGCTCAATCTCACTTGCCGGGCTCAGCTTGATATGAGTGGGGAATGCGGCGCCGCCAAGACCTGCGATACCAGCCTGTTGGATTTTGTGCAGGATCTGTTGATTTGTTAGCTTATCGGGTTCGGCTGAGGTTACCTCAACTGCTGCGTCTAGGCCATCAGCTTCGATAATACAGCTCAGAACACTAATACCGGATGCATGATTACTTGGCATTGGCTTAATATCTGTGACAGTACCAGAAGTCGGTGCATGCACAGGACTGTACGCAAAGCTGGTTCCTGTGGTCAGAGGTTGACCTTTTAAGACTCGATCGCCAACCTTGATGGCCAAGAGTGCACTGTCACCAACTTGGGTTAGTGGCAAAATGTGTTGGCTGGCGAGTGGCAGTTGTCCAATAGGGCTGGTGTTAGATAATATTTTCAACTCTGGAGGATGAACGCCACCATGTGAGCGCCAAAGCGTACCTTTATCAATTTGCTCTAATAAAGTTAACACGGCTTATCCTCTTGCAACTGTTTTACGGGGATCGCATTAAGCTGCCAATCCCAAGTTTTGGTCGTTTGTTCTACTGGTAGCATGTCAATACAATCAACAGGGCAAGGTGCAACGCATAGATCGCAACCTGTGCAATAGTCTGTAATGACGGTATGCATTAACTTGCCAGAGCCAAGAATGGCATCGACAGGACAAGCTTGAATACACTTAGTACAGCCAATACACTCCTCTTCACGGATGTAGGCAACTTTTTTTACTTGCACTTCATTAGTCGCGTTGAGAGGCTCAGGATCGACACCCATTAAGTCGGCAAGTTTCTCCATGGTGGCCGTTCCACCCGGCGGACACTTATTGATTTTATCCCCATTAGCGATGGCTTCAGCATAAGGGCGGCAGCCAGGGTAACCACATTGGCCGCATTGTGTTTGAGGCAATAATGCTTCGACTTGATCTGTAAGCGGGTTACCTTCAACTTTGAATTTTTCAGCGGCAAATCCCAGTAGAACACCAAAGACTAGCGCGAGTATTGTTAGTACAACAATAGCGATGACAATACCTGACATGTTTATTTAACCAACCCTGTGAATCCCATAAAGGCGAGGGACATAAGTCCTGCTGTGACCATTGCGATTGCGCCCCCCTTGAACGGCGTCGGGACATCGGCAGCGGCAAGGCGTTCTCTCATGGCTGAGAAAAGAACCAATACCAGTGAAAAGCCCACAGCTGCGCCGAATCCAAAAATAGCAGATTCAATAAAGCCATGTTTTTCATTGATATTAAGCAGAGCAACACCGAGAACTGCACAGTTTGTAGTGATAAGCGGTAAGTAAATGCCTAACGCTCGATGCAAAGAAGCACTGGTTTTTTGCACTAACATCTCGGTGAACTGTACGACCACAGCGATCACTAAAATAAAGCTCATAGTGCGCAAATAGCCTAAGTCAAAAGGCAGCAAAAGGTACTGATTGACTAAGTAACTCAGTATTGAGGCCAAGGTTAGTACAAAAGTGGTCGCCATTGACATGCCAATGGCTGACTCAAGTTTGCTAGACACACCCATAAATGGGCATAAACCAAGAAATTTTACTAATACGAAATTATTGACTAGCACAGTGCCAATCAATAAAAGGAGATATTCACTCATCTCGAATCAATTTTGTTAGACAGAATTACAGCTATTATCGGCTTTTCCTTAGGTATTAACAACACATAGAAAGCAAGGTTAAAAAGTTTGCCTTATAAATAACCAATATCAAGCTTGCTCTTTCATATCCTCGCCCTGCATAAATGGGGTGGGTTTGGCAATATAGTAGCCCTGTAAGCCATCGATGAGCAGTTGCTCCATGATCAATTTGTCTTCTTGTTTCTCTACACCGGTCGCTATTACTCGAATGCTGAGCTTTCGAGCAATATCAATAATCATTTTTACAAAGAACTTATTATGCTGGTCTTGGCTGATCCCTTGGGTATAACTATGATCTAATTTAATAAAGTCAGGGCGGACCTCTTTAAAGAATTTAAATGAGGTAAAGCCTAAACCAAAGCGCTCAATCGATATCCGTGAGCCAACACTGTGCAGTTCATTGATAAAGTGATAGGTCGCACTCAAGTTTGTTTGCATTCCTGATTCGTTAACTTCAAACACTAATCGTGCTGCAATTTGCCTCTGTCTACTCAAGATGGTTTTTAGCCAAGAAACAAAGGCTTTATTGGTGGCTGATGCTGCACTGATGTTGATGCCGATAAGTCCACTAAGGTTAGGATGAGTAAGCAGTATGCGCATGGTATTAAGGACGACGAGTTTATCTATCTCTTCGCTCATACCGTGGCGCTCAGCCATTGCTATAACGGTTGTCGTAGGTAAAAGTTTACCTTGGCTATTATAAAATCGTGATAGTAACTCTCGGTAAGATTCGACATCGTTTCTACATGGGCGTATAGCTTGTATGTAAAATTTAATTGCTTTGCGTCGTAATAGGTCATTAATAGCCACTTTCCAGCGACTCTCACCAAAAAGCTCGCCACCGGTTAATTTTTCTTGAAGATGATAACAGTTAGGGCCTAAGGTTTGTGCAATACTAACAGCCGTGTCAGCGAGGGTCATTAAAGACACTGGGTCGCTATCTTGAAGATAGGGCACTAAACCAATATGACCAATAGATGGTGTTCCAAGTTGTTGTTGATATTCTTTAAATGCCGTCTTGAGTATTTCTGCTAATTCGGTGGCTTGTTTAATGCCTACATCGGCAATCACGATAGCAAAATCGGCAGTAGCGATCCGATAAAACTGTGCTTGTGGATTATCACTCAACGCACGCCTGATCTCGTCTGCTATACGAGTAAGATAATCATCACCAGCTTCTCTTCCATGCATCTGATTCATTGAGGCGAGCTCTGTGGCTCTAATAACGACCAATATACCGAGCTCTTTACGTTCGGGTTTACAGATTTCATCAAGTTTTTCAGTAAAACGGGCCCGAGTGCCAAAACCGGTAATGGGGTCTTGAAAGGCCGTTTTGCATAATTGTTCATGAGCTTCATGAAATTCATCGATTCTGGCTTTTAACTGCTGTTTACTTTTGTCCAGCGTTAATCCGACGCTTTTAAATTCACCTTTTATACGGGATTGCTCGATGGCATTGAAAGAAAGTTTAGCTAAATTGTCAATATGGCTGCAAATATAGGCGATCGTTTTTTTCTGTCTTATGCTCAACAGTAAATGAGTCAAACTAATTAGTAGAAACGTCCCCCAAATAATAATGAGATGATGCGTAAACTGGGTCACGGTGTTGTCTATCGGAGTCACATTTGACAGTTTTACCTGCAGTCGCCCAGCATCAAGCGCATGAGTGTAAGCAGAATCAATAGCGAATAATTGAGTTAGATCGGTTTTCTCCTTAAGCACGAGTTGGCCCTTGGTGAAATTATTACTGCTATCTGATTTGTCGATATATTGAAAAAATTGGAAGCTAAATTGTTGTTTTAGCAAGTTGTAGAGTGTTTGACCGTTTCCTTGCCACTGTTTGTGTTGCTTAATGCTAGTGGCATATTGCTCGAGGGTTATGTGAGTCTGGGCCATTAAGCTTTGTTTTTCATGTTGATAACTAAAAAAGCTAAGCGCTAAAAAAAGTAAAACTAAAAACAACTGGAAAAGTTTAGAGGTTGTCATAAAGAATCCATTCAACGCGATCAATAACTCGTAATAGTTTGAGTTATACAGGTTTAGTTGAAAGCATTATAAACAGATTTGCAGATTTATTGCAGTGGATTTATTTGGGAGTTTTAAAGTGTTGAAAACTGAGTGGTGAAGAAAGAGTGCTGAAAAAAATAGAGGTGAAGCAAGAAGTGAAAAGGTTGGCTCCCCAGACTGGACTCGAACCAGTGACATACGGATTAACAGTCCGCCGTTCTACCAACTGAACTACAGGGGAATCGAAAAAACCTTTCAAACATAGAGTGAAAATTAAAGTGGCTCCCCAGACTGGACTCGAACCAGTGACATACGGATTAACAGTCCGCCGTTCTACCAACTGAACTACAGGGGAATCG
>NZ_JBRILT010000073.1:0-15044 GCF_052977065.1 Shewanella sp. 125m-1 | reverse complement strand
CCCAGAACAGTAAAACCAAGGCCTCAACGGTATGCCAAAAATAAAAATGCCGTTCACCTTAAGTGAACGGCATTACTCTATTTAGAGGCCTTTTCTTTGTTCACTATTCATCGTTTAAGATGAGTGCTAACTCATCATTAAAGACGAATGCCAGCTTTAGCTAAATCTTTTGCGATAACGCTGCGTGGTAGTGCAACATAACCGTCTTTTTCAACAATTTGTTGACCTTGCATCGATAGTACGTAGCGGATGAATTCGCGATCCATTGGCGATAGATCTTTGTTTGGATGCTTGTTCACATATACGTATAGGTAGCGAGACAGTGGATACTTGCCCGTTGCCGCATTGTCTGCAGTAGCTGGGATATAGTTTGTGCCTTTTTTAGAAATCGCAACCGCTTTAACGCCAGCAGTCTTATACCCAATACCCGAGTAACCAATCGCATTAAGTGATTGAGAGACAGACTGCACGACTGAAGCTGAACCTGGCTGCTCGTTTACGTTCGCTTTAAAGTCACCTTTACATAGCGCTTTCTTTTTGAAGTAACCGTAGGTACCAGATACTGAGTTACGACCGTAAAGCTGTATATCTCTCGCCGTCCAGCCGCCATCAAGACCCACTTCACCCCAACGAGTAATATCACCGCCGCCACATTTATCAGTAGAAGAGAAAATACCATCGATCTGCTCAATGCTCAGGCCTTCGATTGGGTTATCTTTATGCACAAATACCGCTAAGGCATCAATTGCTACACGAATAGCCGTTGGCTGGTAGCCATAATGCTTTTCAAATGCTTCAACCTCGTTTGGCTTCATCTTACGGCTCATTGGGCCGAACTGAGAAGTACCTTCCGTTAATGCTGGTGGCGCAGTAGAAGAACCTGCAGCTTGAATTTGAATATTAACGTTTGGATAAAGCTGCTTAAAGTCTTCAGCCCAAAGCGTCATCATGTTCGCTAATGTATCTGAGCCAACAGAAGATAAATTACCTGACACGCCGCTCGTCTTTTCGTAAGTTGGTAAAGACTGGTCGATTTCAGCCATTGATGCTGCAGAAAATACAGTCGCTGCAGTAAAACTTACCGCGCCAACAAGTTGTTTCAGTTTCATTCTTTGCTCCAGTGTTGATATCTTAGTATTTTAAAACGCTGTCAGTATTGACTCCATTGATGACAAGTCTATTACTACTAAGTGACACTTCGATGACAAGCCAAACAAATTTAGACCTATTGATAAAAAAAACAGGCATAAGCCTGTTTTTATATGACATTTATTTTAAAAGCAGCCGCATTATTCGTGATCTGGCACCGTATACTCAATTAAGTTTTGCGGGATCACAAAACTAAAGGTACTGCCCTTACCCAACTGACTGGCAATATTGAGTTCACTTTGGTGATGATGCAGCGCATGCTTGGTGATCGCCAGCCCCAGACCTGTACCACCGCACTGGCTTGAGCGCGCACTATCGACTCGATAAAAACGCTCGGTTAACCGACCAATATGCTGCGGTGCAATCCCCTCGCCATTATCTTTAACACTAAACAAACCACCAATGGCAATCTTGCGCCAGCTTATCTCAATTTTACCACCAGGTTCAGTATAGCGAATCGCATTAGAAATCAGATTCGAGCACACACTCCTGAGCTGTAATTCATTGCCATATACATCAAGCCCAGGCTCACAATAAAAACTAATGTCATACTGCTCTTGCGCCAAGGCTAAGGCTTCATCACGCAAGATATCTATCATCTGCGACATACTAACCTTAACCTCTAAATTCACATCGCTGGCATCTTCAATTCTTGATAATGCCAGCAGCTGCTCAACCATAGAGCGCATTCGCGTTGTTTGCTGCTGCATCAGCTCCATCGCCCTGACATTCGGCGAATCTGGTTCTGCCATAGACTGCATCATTTCCAAGTAGCCTTGCAGCACTGTTAATGGCGTTTTTAGCTCATGAGATACATTGGCGACAAACTCTTTACGCATCCCCTCGAGCTGACGAACTCGGGAAATGTCACGGGCAATCAATAACAGTTGACCTGCACCATAGCCCATAATCCGGATTTCAAGAATATGCCCTTCAGACTGAGGCGACGCTAACTCTAACGGCTCTTGGTATTCATTATTTTTAAGATAAGCGGAAAAATCCGGATGACGAATAAGATTATCGATCCGCTGCCCATTATCTTGTGGCCATACAAAACCTAACAGCAATTGCGCCAGTTTATTACACCACAAAATATTATGTTCAGAGTCTAATACAACTGCTGCGTCAGGTAGTGCTTCGGCACCTTGCCTGAAACGTCCAAGTAAAAACGCAAGCTGTGACACTCGTTTACGATTTTTTCCTTGTAAGCGATAGATACCATTAAATACCCCTTCCCAACTGCCACTGCCATTTGGGGGGGTAAGACGGCGATCATGCCATAGCCAAAAATTTAAACGAGATAATTGGCGATAATGCCAAATTAACAGAGAAATCGATCCGAATAACAAAATCCAAATCACTTCACCGACAAGCAAACCGACCAACAAACACAAAGCCAGATAAATCACCAATCGGGAAACTAAACGGTACCCAGAATATGAATCAAACATGTGTTACCAATATAACGACCATATGGGAGGACTCGGCACAAGATAGCGTAAAATCAACCTTGTGCCTATGGGGTATAATACCAATCACATATTTAGTACGATTGATATAAAACTAGAGTCTGGTAGAGAAACGATAACCAGCACCGCGAACGGTCTGAATAAGGCGATCGTGACCTGATTGAGTTACCGCTTTTCTTAAGCGTCTAATATGTACGTCAACAGTTCTATCTTCAACATACACGTTAGTCCCCCAAACATTATCGAGTAGTTGCTCACGGCTATACACGCGTTCTTGGTGGGTCATAAAGAAATGCAATAATCTAAATTCTGTGGGTCCCATATCAAGCACGTCTTCACCGACAGTGACGCGGTGACTAACAGGATCCAATTGCAGGCCTTGAACATCGATAGGATCTTCTAGGCAAGTAGGCGCACTACGGCGCATTACAGCTTTAATCCGTGCCACTAGCTCTTTAGGTGAAAAAGGTTTAGTAATAAAGTCGTCGGCGCCGACTTCCAGGCCACGTACCTTATCTTCCTCTTCGCCACGCGCAGTCAACATGATAATAGGAATATGACGAGTGAATTCGTCTTGGCGTAAGCGCTTCGCTAACTGAATACCGCTACCACCAGGGAACATCCAATCGAGCAATACGAGA
The DNA here is from genome assembly GCF_052977065.1 of Shewanella sp. 125m-1. Classification (NCBI taxonomy): domain Bacteria; kingdom Pseudomonadati; phylum Pseudomonadota; class Gammaproteobacteria; order Alteromonadales; family Shewanellaceae; genus Shewanella; species Shewanella sp. 125m-1. The sequence continues at coordinate 11,785 of NZ_JBRILT010000073.1, read as the reverse complement.
TCCGGGTAAGGCTCAGTTAACATATCGAGTGCAGAGTCATAATCCTCAGCAGCGACAGTGGTATAACCATGCTGTTCCAAAACAAAAGTTAACATCTCACGGATGGCTAACTCATCTTCAACTATCAAAATCCTTGCAGTCATAATCGATCTTCTATCAGTGAATTTCTACGATGCTATTATTGGTCACTTTTGTGACATTAATATTAAACACCGAGATATTTTGCCATATTAAACGATATTTTTGTCATAAATATTACTTTCCGCTTATACCAAGTTTCCATTAGCTAGCAGTGTATTTATTTATGTACAGATGCCGCTAGTCTATAGCCGAAAGCAAACATAAAATATGCCATTAAACAGCATACTTAAGCCCAGATCAAAAAAGGGGCCTAAGCCCCCTTTTAATAAAGTTTCAGCTTAGAACTTGTGTTCTAGACCAATACCTACGTAGTTGTCGTCGTTTGAAACCTTCTCATATGAGCGACTGGTGTAGAACGCGAATAACTTAGTTGGCTTACCTAACTTATAATCGCCACCAACTGACCAAGAATCACCCTTATCTTCCATGTCTTGATACTGCGCTTTTAATACAATCGCTTCAATTTGGTAAGCTGCACTTAACAGGTAACCTGATTTGCTTTTTGCACCAACGGTTGCCGTGCCGTCAATTTCATACGTCTCTTCTTGCTGCTGGTACATACCACCTAGCTTAAGCCCAGCAATTTTACCTTGAACCGTTGCACGTACAACTTCATAACCTTTTACGTCTGCATCATAGGCAACAGAAGCAAAGATTGGTGAGTTCTTCAGCTTGGCATCACCGTACATAGCTGCAACACTGTATCCATCTTGTCCGTATTGCGAGCCTGCACCGTCAGCAGCATATGTCACACCGACTTTGAAACCACTAAATGAAGGCGTTACATAAGTTGCTGTTTGTTCAATACGGTTTTCACCTTTAAACAAGTTTTTCAAGTCACCAGATAGGTCATTGAACTGGTCAACTTTACCTTGTGAAATCTTAAGCATGGTATCGTTACGACCTACAGAGAATGCACCGAAATTACCTTTAAGACCAACAAACTGGTTACGCGCTTCAAAGTTATTTTTACTTGAGTCACCCGTATCAACTTCATATTCAATCGTGTAAAACGCTTCAAGAGAGTTGCTTAGTTCAAAAGCACCTTTAACACCAAAACGAGAAGCATTAGATTGAATCGTCGTTGTTGATTCATCATTTACATCGTTTGACTGTGCAGTCACATTTAGCTTGCCGTAAACCGTAAGAGGGTCCGCAGCATAAGCAGAAGAAAGTGTTGCAGTAGCAAGAGCTGAAGCCAGTAGAGTTTTACAGAAAACGTTCATCATTTAATCCTTTTGACGTTATTCGTCTTAGTTATTGGTTCGGACGAGCGCCATAATGAAGATGATTTGTTGCATTTTTATTTCAGCAAAGAGTGAATAAAGACATATTTATTAAATCTTGAGCGACTGAGATCCGCTAACCCAGAGCTAGCGTGCCTTTTAGCCAAAGTGTAAGAAATGTGACACTTTAATGAAATGTCGCATAATGAGGATCCAAGATGGCAATGAGGCGGTTTACCCGAACCGGACAATGCCTTACACTGCGGCTTTAATTTTGATTGAGCACTTATCTATGTGGTTTAAAAATCTAACTGTATACCGCTTTAACAAGCCTTTCTCTGTTGACCCTGATTCACTAGAAAAATCACTGGAAGACTTCACTTTCTCTCCTTGCTCAAGCCAAGACATCAGTAAATTTGGATTCTCTAAGGCCATGGGCAAGCATGGCGAAACTTTGATCCACACCGCTGGCGACAGACACCTAATCTGCGCGACTAAAGAAGAAAAGATTTTACCGTCTCAAGTAATCAAAGAAGCACTTGAAGAAAAAGTCAGTCAAATTGAGGCTGAAGAAAACCGTAAACTCGCTAAGAAAGAAAAAGACGCACTTAAAGATGAGATCACCACGACCTTATTACCACGTGCTTTTTCTCGTCGTAGCCAAATTCGTGCATTGATTTTACCTGAAATTCAAATGGTGCTCGTTGACAGCTCTAGTGCAGCTAAGTCTGAAGAACTAATGGCTTTATTGCGTAAAGCAATTGGCACGCTACCTATTATTCCAATCAGCTTTAAGACGCCAATTGAAACTCAGCTAACTGAATGGCTAAAAGAAGGCAAAACACCACCCGCCTTTGAAATGCAAGATGAAGCTGAGCTTAAGAGCGATTCTGACGAAGGCGGTATCGTTCGATTTAAGCAGCAAGACTTAAGCGAAAACGAAGTACTGGCACATATTGAAGTCGGTAAGCAAGTGCATAAGTTAGCACTGCATTTTGGTCAATCAATTGCGTTTGTATTGCAGTCCGATGCCGCGATTAAGCGCCTTAAGTTCTCTGAAGAGTTTAGAGCTGATAACGACGACCTAGGCAACGACGACCCGATGGCAAGACTTGATGCTGACTTTGCATTAATGAGCAGCGAGCTTATCGCGCTTATCAATGCGGTTGTTGAGGCGCTTGGTGGCCTAGAAGACAGTATCTAATAACGCTTGCTATTACCCAATAAAAAGGCGCCAAATGGCGCCTTTTTCGTTGAGACTATTTAATCTGTTTTATGACGACTCGGTCAGACTCGGTCAGTTTTAGTCCGATTTAGTCGCTTTTAGCTGGCCATCTGCATCGAAGGGCCAATCAACACCTAACCACGCCTTAAAGAAGGCTTTTTGTGAGCGGCTTGGCTTATCAACACTGGTAATGACCAGCTTGCCACTTTGCTTGTCACCCAGTTTAAGCTCGACATCTTTTAGTCTGTCATTACTAAATAGCGTCACTTTTATCGTGTCACCCGCACTGAAGTCTTTAATGCGCGACTCAAAACCCGCCGCGGTAACCTTAAGGCCGTTAACCGCAACGACCTCGTCGCCAAGCACGATGCCGGCATTCCATGCTGGGCCATTGCGGAGCACTTGTGATAACACCAAGGAATTTGACGCTAACGTAACGCCAGTAAAAGGCTCTACTTTGGCATCTTTACCATAGCTAGTTTTCAATCCCGCTAGACCCAGTAAGCGATCAAAGTCTAAGCTTACTGGCGAGTTAACATACTCCTGCCACCAGCTTTCATAACTGGTTCCTGCAACGCTATTTAAAATCTGCTTCACATCACTAATGGTGTAACCCACAGGAAGACGATACTCATTGTAGAGTTTACGGTGCACATCGCGATATGAACGTTTAAGTTTGGTTTCTTCAAGTAAAGAAAAATCTAACGCTAATGACGTTAAGTAGCCTTCTGAGTAGATGTTCGTGCTGTGATTAACCGCGTAATCTCCACCACTACTTGCCCACTGATTAGCACTCGCTTCGGCAATTGATTGCACTTCTCTGCCCGGAGTCTGCTCACTTTGTGCCACTCGCTTTGCTAAGTCTTCGAGAAACTCTTTTGGCGTCATCACCCCTGCGCGCAGTAATAATTGACTTTGGAAGTAACTCGTAGAGCCTTCTGCAATCCACAATAGTTCAGTGATCCCTTCATCTTGATAGTTGTATGGCACCAATCCATCAGGACGATACGCTTTGACGTTCCAGGTATGAATAAACTCATGTGAGGCCGTTTTGATAAAGCCTAAGTAGTCTTTACGCTCTCGATAGCTAAAACGTGGACGCTGAATAATGGTCGAATTTAAATGCTCTGTTGCCCCGCGAGCGCCACTGGTAGCGTGTACCATATAGACATAGCGTTCAAACGGATAATCATCCCAAATGACCTCTGCCTGACCGCTAAGCTTGCTCAAGTCTGTGACCATTTGGTCAATGTTATAATTGCCCTCTCCCCAAACCACTAATTCATAATCCCGACCATCTGCACTAAACTCTCGATGCTCACTGATCCCCGTCTCTATTGGCGAATCAACTAAGATATCGTAATTATTAGCAGTGAAGGTATGCGCGTTATTGCCGCTATCCATCCCCGAGTAACTATTCCAATCACTAGGTACATTAAGCGAGACCGTTAGAGGCTCATGCTTAAATTCAGGGCTATAAACAAAGGTACCGCTGGCATCTAAAAAAGCATGGCTTGCATCGATATGGTTGACTCGTTGCCCCAATTTGTTGGCATAAAGCTGATAATTGACCGTTACACTCGTGGGTTCACTTAAGGCTATTGTCCACTCACCGCTTGCGGTTCTCGTCCAAGGTAGCACTGAGCCCGTATCATCGGTTGCAGTAAAAGTTCTCACTGCATCGGCCAATGGCAATACTTGATATTTACCCGTGCGCCATACAGGCAGGTTAACCACTAAAGCCTTTGACTGAGTTTCAGGAAAGACGACGGTTACTTTTGCTAAGTGATGTTCGGGGCTCGTTAAGTCGATCTGGTAGTTTACGTCGGCAATGGCATGAGTACAGGCTAAAGCACCAAAAGTTAAGATTAAGGGAACTACAGGTTTCACTCTCGCGTCCTTCTGTTATTATTGTTTTCATTGAGTCGGCAAAATATAACATAAGACTTAATTAGGCCAAAGAATAACAAAAATCAGGCGCTTAATTTAACGATTAAGTACAAGGACTGGCATGTTAATGCGTATTTTCATCACCCTATTATCGTTCACACTTTCATCATTTTGTGCCAGCCATGTTTATGCTGCGCCAAGAGATGAGCTTTTAACGGAAGTGCAGTTAAGGGAAGCACCTAAAGTACTTGAGCAATCCTTAGCAAAAACGCTACCGGCATTACCCAATTTCACTTCTGCACAAGCGTTTAGCCTATTTAGTCAACAGATGCGCCTCTCAAGCGAAGAATTAAAGCGCGACATTCAGCTATCGGCTCGCTTAAAGATGGCGCTTTATAACAAAGATAAAAACCGTTATATCGCAGCGAAACGGCTCATAGAGCAACTTAAACATATCAGCGACAGCCCATTTGATAAAAGCTACTTGCTCATGCTCAAAGGGCGTTATGCTGGAAGAAGCCAACAAGACTACGCCAGCGCTATCGAGCATTATCAACAAGCGGTGCCCTTGATAGAGCATTCAAACAACCTGGCCGAGCAAGTACTGCTATATACCTTGCAAGAAGATCTCAGTGTTATGCACATGATATTGCGTAAAGAGGCGATTGCACTGCAGCACTTAAGAAAGCTCTCAGCTACTGCAAAGCTGCTCAATAATAATTACCTCATCGCCCAAACTGAATCGATATTAGGTAAGTATTTTTATAAACAAAATCAATTAGGCAAGTCGCTTTCTCATTACACTGAAGCGGTAAAGTATACCCGTGGCGGAGAGCACTCTTCTCTTAACGCCCATATTGAACTTCAACTTGCGAGGGTTTATCGCGATCTAGAATCTTGGGATGAGGCACTCACATCGGCCCACAACGCCGCCGAATCTTTTAGCAAGCTAGGTAACGAAAACTATGTTTCATCATCAATGACGGTCATCGCGATGATTTATGCCCGCCAAGGGCAGTGGTACAAAGCGATTGATTACCACTTAAATGCACAACAGATTGAATCTAAACTCGGCAATTATATTGGTCTAGGCCTCAACTTACATAACCTAGGTGAGGCCTACTTTAAGATAGGCGACTTAAAAAGCTCACTGACTAACCTTGAGCGAGCCAATAAGATTTTCACTTCCAAAAAGAGTGATCACTATTTAGTTTATAACAACCTCTTGATTGCAGAAGTGACAGCAAGCACTGGCGAGTGGCAAAAGTCTCTTAATTACGCAAAAAAAGCGGCTCAAATCGCCAAGGCGAAACAGCTTAATAACGAGTTAAAGCAAGCATTAACCAGACAAATTGATGCACTAGAAAAGCTTGGCCACTATGAAGATGCCTATAACAACGTTTTAATACTTAACCAACTCGATAGCAAATCTGAGCTGCAATCGAGTGAATTTGATCTGCAACAGTCGCAAATCATTGAGCAAAAACTTAAGCTCAATTTAAGTCAGAGCCAAAATGCGTTACAGTCAAAAAGTGATCAGCTCTATGTCGCTCGCTTAGTTAGCCTATTCTGCATCTTTGCCCTTTGCCTAATGCTGTTGTTATTAATCAAGCAATGGCGACTTAAAAGCAAGTTCAGTGTGGTCAACGCTAACCTGGCTCAAGCTCAGCGACTCGAACCATTTACAAAGCTTCCAGGCTATTTAGCTTTTAAGCTAGATTATGCCGCGCAGCACAATAAGCCCATAAAAACACTGGCTCTGATTTCACTTTCTGATCAACTAAACTCTGATTTGATTCAAGGTTATCAGTGTAATACTGATATGAATAAACAGCAGTTACTCGCTATTACAACTAGCCTAAAGTGCCAGTCTTACATTATCCGGCCAGGATTATTTTTAATCAGTTTTGATTCAACCATAGAACCCAATAGCCTACTAACAACACTTAGAAGCGTTATTAATGACAATTTTGGTGAGACCAGTCTTCATATGGGGATATTGCACCTACCGCTTCTAGGTGATTTAGCTATCAAACTGACCGCTGGACAACACTTTGGCAGCCTACAGATGATGTTATCTGCCGCCAAAACATTAGGCAGTGAGAAAGACTATTTTGTCACAATGAAAGCACTCAATTTTGCTTCAGCTGGAATATTTAACAAGCCACTTTACCTTAATATCGAAAAAAGCATTGTTCGTGGCATAATTAAAGTTGAAACCAATGGTAATAAAGAAGAGATCATTTGGCCAAGATGGAAGAGTCATCAAAATATCGATATCAATGATGACAAAGTAGCCATATAAGCATTTAAAGTTCGGCATTGGCCGATGTTAATTTCTCTTTTTAAAGACTACTGGTAAGATAAGTGCTTAAATTTAAGATTCATTTTTAGCTTGCGTAATTTATAGGAACCAAAATAAGCATGAAGGATGCCGCCATAAGTACGTCTCAATTAAGTCTGTTACAGCAGAAGCTCTTTGCTGCTAGACAGGCGTTAGATGAGATGAGCGAAGAGCAAAATGAAAAGCTGAACATCCTCATACAATTTATTGTTCAATTAAGCCTTGCCTGTAAAGGTCAAAATTTAGAGCTTGATAACAAACTTGCCAAGTTGCGCCACAAGTTAACCAAATTTAGTCAATTCGAAGACTCAATTTCAGATCTCAATGAAGCAGACTCCATCCTTAAACAGCAATATACCCGAGTGATGCTGCAGCTCGAAGACAGTCGCCAATCATTAGCCACTATGGTGAGCCAAATTCAGCGAGTTGAATCTCTACCGAGTAAATTAAAGCTAGAGATTTCTTACTTCAAAAAAGATCTGCTTAAGCCATTCCATACCTATTGGGATTACATTCCAAAAGTAGAAAAAGTGGTTAACTTTTATGATGAAATCTTAAAAGAAAAACTAAGTTTTGGGGATCAGTTTGAAATTTTGCCTCGTCATAGGCAAGCAGCTCATGAGCTTGCACAACTGCTGTCAGAAATTGAATTTAGAAAAGAGCAGCGAGAGCAAGTCTCTCAAATTAAGCGCTCATTAACTGAAGAGTTTGAACTCGATACCTTACTTGATGCTTACCAAGTTGTACTTGGTCTTCTACTCGATAATATTGCGAGAGAAAAAACCGCCTCGCAAGAGTTTCTATACATACTCAATAATGCACTGAGCAATGTTCAAGAGGTGGTCACTGATTCATATAGTCACTCAGTAAAGAGTTTTCAAGTCACAAAGCAGCTTAATCGCGATATCAACTTTCAAGTCGATAATGTGGGAGAGGCGGTAATTGAAGTTGATAATATTGATGAACTGAAAAATCAGGTAACCCTTCACCTGTCTTCTTTACGCAAGTCTCTGTCTCGTAAAGAACAGCTTGAAAATAGAGAACAAGCCCAGCTAAAGCAGTCAGTTGAAGCATTGCGTCAAGAGCTCAAACTGCTTGGGAAAGAAACTGAATCATATAAAGAGCGCTTATTCGAGCAGCAAAAACTAAACCTGTTAGACTCATTAACCCAACTGCCGAATCGCAGTGCGTTAGAAGAACGTATGGATATTGAGTATCGCAACTATAAGCGCACTAAACAGCCATTATGGGTTGCTGTTGCCGATATTGATCATTTCAAAACCATCAACGATAGCTTTGGTCACAGCACTGGTGATAAAACATTGCAAGTTATTGCTATGGCACTAAAAAATGCTCTAAGAGAATCTGAATTTGTCGCTCGATATGGTGGCGAAGAGTTTGTGCTTTTACTGCCCGATATTGCCGAAAGTGATATTCAACCTTTACTAAATCGAGTGAGAGAAAAAGTAAAAAGTATTCCATTTAAGTTTAAAAATCAGAGAATTACGGTTACAGTATCTATAGGCGCTGCACAAATTATTGAAAATGAGCTCATAACAGAAACATTCGATCGAGCTGACGCAGCGCTATATAAAGCCAAAAACGAAAGCAGAGATAGAGTCATTATCGACTTCTAAGCACATCCCCTTGTGATAACGCCCGTTATCACATTTGCCTTGGTGGGACAGCTTGCCTATCACTGCTCAAGGAGTTGCTATGATTGTAAAAATTAGTCCTCGTGGAAGCCTAGATCAACTGTCACAACTGGAAGTTGATCGATTAAAACAAAACGCAAAGAGTGAACTTTATCAGCTTTACCGTAGCTGTTCACTCGCCGTTCTCGCATCAGGCCTACAAAGTGATAATGCCGAAGGCCTCTTCACCCAATTTAGTGATTTTAATATCAGTGTCCTACGCCGTGAGCGCGGCATTAAGATTGAACTGATCAATCCGCCAGAAGAAGCCTTTGTTGACGGTGAAATTATTGCGGGGATCCAAGAACACCTGTTTTCGGTACTCAGAGATATCGTGTATATCAATGACAAATACGAGAACCTCAAGCACATCAATCTCACCAATGCTAATCACATCACTAACGTGGTCTTTGATATCCTACGTAATGCCCGCTCAATGCCGATGTTGGATCCCAATGTCGTTGTCTGTTGGGGTGGTCACAGTATCAACCCTATTGAATTCCAATATACTCGTGAAGTGGGTTATGAATTAGGTCTACGTAAACTCGATATTTGTACCGGTTGTGGTCCTGGCGCAATGGAAGGACCTATGAAAGGTGCGGCGATTGGCCACGCTAAGCAACGAATTAATCACGCCCGCTATATTGGTCTAACAGAGCCGAGTATTATTGCTGCAGAGCCACCGAATCAGATTGTAAATGAGTTGGTGATCTTGCCCGATATTGAAAAGCGTCTAGAGGCGTTTGTTCGCTTAGGTCACGGAATTATTATTTTCCCAGGCGGTGCCGGTACAGCCGAAGAGTTACTCTACCTGTTAGGTATTTTGCTTAATAAAGATAATCAAGATATTCCCTTTCCATTAGTCCTCACAGGGCCTAAAGAAAGTGAAGAGTATTTTCTACGTATCGATGAGTTTATTGGCGCGACCTTAGGTGCTGAAGCTCAAAGTAGGTACCAGATTGTGATTGATGATCCAGTAAAAGTGGCTCGCATTCAAAAACAGGCAATGGAAGAGATTAAAACCTTCCGCAGAGAAAATGGTGACTCATATCAATATCAGTGGTCGTTAAAAATAGAACCTGAATTCCAGCTACCATTTGAGCCGACTCATGAGGTAATGAGTAACCTAGATCTACACTTTCAAGCCAATAAAGCCGAGCTCGCTGCAAACCTTAGAAAAGCATTCTCAGGTATCGTAGCTGGTAATGTTAAAATGGACACCATTAAAGCTATCGAAGCCAATGGGCCCTTTGAGCTTAAAGGAGATCCCAAGCTTATGGCACTAATGGATGACCTATTGAGCGCTTTTGTATCACAGCAGCGTATGAAACTACCAGGAAGCGCTTACGTTCCCTGCTACAAAGTCATTAAATAACCACTTAACTAAGAAAATTAGAAATAAAGCGAATAGATGAATAAATTTCTTATTATAGATGGCATGAACTTAGTGCGGCGCATTCACGCCGCACAGCCAAATGAATCCGATATCACAGGGCTTAAAGAACGAGTCAATGGTGCATGTCGTAAACTACTTAAGTTCCATCAGCCCAGTCATGCCGCTATCGTTTGGGATGGTGATGCCATTTCATGGCGTAAAGCCCTATATGAAGACTATAAGAAAGGCCGTAAACCTATGCCAGAAGCGCTGGCTAATGGTCTTAACGATCTCAAAGCCTATCTTGCAGAGCATCAACTTAACTCTATCAATGCAGACTCTGAAGCTGATGATGTCATCGCAACCTTGGCGACTAAACTGAGTAGCATGAATGGCGAAGCAATTATCGTCTCGACCGACAAAGGTTTTAGTCAGTTAAGCCACCCTAGTATCAAGCGCTGGGATCATTTTAATCAAGACTATTTAACTATCGAAGAGATGGAGAAAAAGTTGGGGGTTGAACGTGCTCAGTTTATCGATTATTTAGCGCTTGCGGGTGATAGCGGCAATAAAATTCCTGGCGTTCCGGGCATTGGCCCTAAGTCAGCCGTTGAGTTACTCAAAATTTTTAGATCCTTAGCTAATATTTACAGCTCCATCGATAAAGTGGGGTCTAAACAAGCCAAAAAACTTGAACAAGGCAAACAGATGGCGCGCCTAAGCTATAAATTGGTTCAACTGCAAACTGAACTACCTTTGAATGTCAATTTAAAGCAGTTTAGAATTGAACCATAAAACCAATCAGTATAAACAGTAGCCCGCACTTACAATTGTTAACACAAAGTTGCTCACACAGCATTTACCTAGCGGCATTCAAGTAGTACCTTAACGCTACAGAAAGAATTATGTGAAGGAAGCACTACTAGGATGAAATCTAAACTCCCAGTCATTGTCATCAGTATCTTTGTGGCTTATGTCGCCTTTGTCGCCGTGATTATGGTCTCGTATGATCCCAGTCCAGATGAAATGGATTGGGAAGATAGGCAAGCCTACAATAAAGCGCTGATGAATGAAGTGATTATTGGCCAAACTATCGAAGAAATTAAAACCTTGTTCGGAAAAGCTGATTTTACTGAAGCCAAAATATCTGACGAGCAGAGCTTACAAGTACTCTTTTACCGTACTCATCATAAGACCTCAGATGGTGAAACATCCAAAGAGGAGTGCACTCCTTTACTCTTCAAACAGGGTAAGCTTATAGCCTGGGGAGAAGATACCTATAATCAGTATTTGGCAAGCTCGATAGACAGTTAAGCGCTACAAAACTAAAAAGCAGCGAAAGTTATCGCTGCTTTTTAGTGCTCAACTTATACAATAATAAAAGCTGATAATTACTGGCTCTCTTTCTCCAGCTGTTGATTCGCCTTTTTTTCCGCTTCCTCTCGTTGCTTAAGCTGTTGCAATAATCGTTGTTGTTCTGATTGCTTAATCTTGCTTGATTGCTTTTTAGCTTCCCATTCCGGCTCGCCTTCTAATGGTGCTTTGGCACTCACCGATAACGGTAAAGCCAATACCAATACACTCATTAAGCACATACTTTGTAGCTTGTTCATTTACGATCCTTGTTGATGAGTTTTGCTTAGGTTGCCACTAGATTATTACCAGATGATGATTACCTCAATAATGAGGTAACCATGACAATCTGATGACAAATAGCCAATAGCCAAATACAGTCTGACATTCATTGCCCAGCTGCTAACTCAGAGCTAATTACCAAACTATTTCCAAACTATTACCAAAACTATTACCAAAACGGCTCTTCTCCGCTTAAGTGAGTCTATTTATATCAAAGATCATAAATAACATTATCATTTGCAACACTTTCTTATC
>NZ_JBRILT010000072.1:0-15251 GCF_052977065.1 Shewanella sp. 125m-1 | reverse complement strand
GCAATCAGCAATCAGCAATCAGCAATCAGCAATCAGCAATCAGCAATCAGCAATCAGCAATCAGCAATCAGCAATCAAACAAATCAATCATTCTCGTGAAATAATACGCATACCTTGACGTTTACCTATGGCCTTGAATGCTGGTAAAGCTTTTAAGCTTCTAGACATCAGATGTTTGCTGTAAATAAAGTCGTTATAAAAAACTGGCGATAATCTCACTCGAAACATACGGATAGTCAAAAGTGCTTATAAAAAACGGCGCCTAATGGCACCGTTTAATAATAAGGTGAGTGATTGTGTCCACTAGGAGAATAGCTTCTCTTCTAACGTTCGACCTTTCAACAACGCTTTATATTGCCAGTTTCGCTGTTTAAATAGGGTTAACAACGCCATCTCAATTGCATAGGCTTCTTCGCTATTATGTTTGATGAGAAACTGGTTAGACTGACGCTCCTCTATGGAGCTGATATCCGCCAATCCCAATACCGCTTCTATAAGGGAGCTTGCCTCACATTGCTGCATCGTTAGTGTTAAATAATTTTCATGCTGAGACTCATTCATAGACACTGATTGGCTGAGTTGGCCTTGCTCAAGATAAAGTACTTGATCGCATAGTTTTTCAAGCTCATCCAAATTGTGTGAACTAATGACAAAAGTCATTCTATCTGATAGAGATTTAACTAGCTCACGGATTTTCTTCGCATTTGCAGGATCTAAACCCGCCGTAGGTTCGTCTAGTAAAACCAGCTCTGGTGAGCCTATCAGCGCTTGTGCAATAGACACACGCTTTGACATGCCATGGCTTAATGACTTGGGTTTTTGCTGGGCGCTATCGGCTAGATCAACTAAAGACAATACTCGTAGAGCTTCTGCTTTTGCCTGTTTTTTAGCATAACCTTGCAAGGTAGCAAACAACGTTAGCTGACTGATCACATCAAGATTTGGATCAAGCGCAGCATCTTGTGGTAGTGAGGCAATACGTCCAAGTAGCTCAGGACTACCAGGCTTGTGGCCTAATAATGTTACTTCTCCAGATGTTGGTGTGATATAGCCGCACAACAGACTAAATAGCGTGGTTTTACCTGCACCATTAGGGCCAACCAGTGCTATAGGCCTGCCTGCATCGAGTGTAATATCAACTTGCTTTAGCGCTTGTTTATTGCCGTAGGACTTAGATAGACCTTTGCAGTTAATTAAACTCATAGTGCGCTCCTATTGATATACATTTTGCCTAAAAATAACAGCACAACGGCTTGGATTAACGGCACTGGAGCATACATAAAGCTGCTAAGCCCTTGGGTATTTATCATTAACGAAATCTGCGAGCCAGGAAGAAGCCACTTTAATTCACTAATAATAGGTAAGTAGTTGTTGATAATCGCGATGCTAATAGACATAGCTGCCCAGACTAAGATGGCATAGATCGTTGCTTGGCGGGCAGAGCTCGCATAAAGAGACAGAATTGCCATTAATGCGGTGTAGGGCAGCAACACTATAATCAAATTAAGGGTAACGATGAGTCCTGAAAATAGCGCCGGTATGAGTAAACTCGGATCTCTGCTAATTGCGAATAAGATCGTCGCGATAACGGTTAAGGCTAGCAGCAAGCTTTGCAGTGCCATATGACCGAGAAAGCGGCCAAAGAATAGGCTGTCTCGACCCACCCTAAGGGTTAAAAATCGAAAGGTTCCTCGGGATTTATCTGTTGCAAACTGATCCGCGGATACAAAAATACTGAAAAGAGGGAAGATATAAAGCGCAGCAATCCAGTAGACGGCCATTTCGGCAACAGGCCATTTAAAGAGTTCACTGACTGCTTGTTGGCCAAAAATGCCTTCTATTAATCCTCTAAAATCTGGATTGATCAAAAAGCTTGATGCGCCACTAATGGGGTAGAGCAAGATCAGTAGCCAAACGAGGGCGAATGCGACAAGAGCGATTAATCCTCTAGGATTGAATAGCATCTTTTTGACTTCGAATTGTGCAAGTAAAAGCGTATTTCGAAGCATACTATTTTTTTGGGGGGCGTTTTGCAAACTAATCCCTTAATGTGAAGAGCGGTAGAAAGGGTCAGGTTAACACCTATTGATTAAATGGGTTAACCTTAACCTGGTAAATTAACATGATAGATAGTTAAGCTTTATCATTTATCCAGCAGTTGCTTGAGCTGTGCTTTTAACTCAATGACTTCTTGTTCAAGTATGTTAACTCTCGTTTCAAGCCCACTATTTTGTTGAATGATTGCATGATCTGCATTTTGAGATGGTTGAGAGTGTAATTCACTGTCATTGGCCTCAGTAAACAGTTGGCGGTAGCGAGCTTCACGCTTACCAGGCTCTTTAGCTAATAACATCACAAGAGGGGACTCTCGCCTTTGGAGTTCATTTAGCGTCGCTTCAACTTCGCTGACATCATGAAATTCGTGTAATCGATTACTTCGGGTTCTTAGTTCGCCTGGTGTTTGTGGCCCTCTGAGTAATAGAAGGCAGATAACTGCTAATTCAGAAGATTTAAGTTGTAGATCGCTAAACTCAGTATTACAAAAACGATGCTTGTATTTTACCACTCGACTGCCAAAACCTGATTGTTCTGAGATCAGCCTTTTTTTGGTGAGATTATCTAAGGTATTTTGTACTTCTGATTCACTGAGATCCAGAACCGGATCACGGCTGGTTTTTTGATTACAGCCAGAGGTTAAACTGTTGAGAGAAAGTGGGTATTGTTCTGGCGTGGTGATCTCTTTTTCGAGTAATACACCAATAATGCGCGCTTCGTGTGGAGTCAGCTCCATATTCACCTCTTAATAAAAAAGCATGACTTTGTTATAACAGAGCCATGCTTTAATGCAAAGAAGCTTTAATCGAGTTAACTACGCAATTGCTTTGTTTATAAGCAATATAGCGATTTAATTTATTCTTCTAGACGGATGCCATCTGGAGAAATAGTGATCTGTTTGTTTTTATATAGGCCACCGATACTCTTTTTAAAGGCTTTTTTACTCATCGATAGCTGAGAGTAAATAACTTCTGCGTCGGTCTTATCATTAAGTGGTAAGAAGCCGCCAGCTTGCTTGAGCTTGATCATGATAGTCACTGAATGCTTATCTAGCTCTTTTTTTGCTCCTTTTTGTAAAATCAGGTCGATTTTACCGTCGCTTCTCATGCGCTTAATGAAGCCTTTAAGCTTTTGGCCAAAGCTTAAGCGAGTATAAACCTCGTTCTTATACAGTACGCCCCAATGGGTGTTATTGATAATCGCTTTGTAGCCAAGATCGGTGCTGCCACCAATAATAAGGTTAACTTCTTCATCTTCGCGGAATGTTGGCTGAGTGAGGTCAAGAAATTTATCTACTTTTGCAGACGCAACAATTCGGTCATCAACATGGCTAGTATAGATATAAACGAGGTACGACTTTCCAACTTCAATCTCTCGATGTTGCTCACCAAAAGGTAATAATAAGTCTTTTTCTAAGCCCCAATCCAAAAACGTACCGTATGGGCCGTTTTCTTTTGCTTCCAAATAAGCAAATTGACCCACTTGAGCGTATGGGCGGCTCGTGGTCGCAATGATCATGTCTTCTGAGTCTAGATAGAGAAATACATTAACCATATCTCCGACTCGGCAATCCTTCGGCACAGCCTTACGAGGAAGCAGTACCTGGCCCATCTCTTTCGCGTCTAAATAGACACCAAAATCAACTTGTTTGACGACTTCGAGCTTACAGGTTTTACCTATCTGGATCATGATGTTCTCTACTTTAAAAACAGTAACGATTAATTTCAGCTGCGATTATAGTGGAAATTGTTTCAATATGCTTTAGCCCGTTGAAACTAATGCTCAATAGCTCGTATTTCACTGTAATGACAAAAGGGCATTTATCACGAATTAGGGAGGAAATGCTACGTAATGTTATCACCCTATTATAAGCTAATGATAATTTGGGGATTAATTACCACTAAATGCGCTTATGAGTCTTGCATTATCATGAGTCTCAAGGTTTAATTGCGCCGCAAAAATCAGTGGGAAAAGCGCTTCGTTCGTATTCTCATTAAAAAAGTGCCTTGCAATGGTTAGGCGATACTTGAAGTAACAAATAGATTTTTATGGATTAAGTTTTACATGCTAGTTTTAAAGGCATACATTTATTACTTCATAAGAATTTGAAGTGATCTCTACTTTTGAGAGATGGCTTGTTGTTAAGTAAGTTAATGCTCTTGCAGCTACGCGTTGTGTGGTCGTAGAGAGTTTACTTAAACAGTTTATACTTTATAGGTCGATCAGAATTTTACTGATTAAAATATTCGCAAGTTGATTGCAACCTTAGTATTCAGTCAACTTAATTGAGTTAAATACACAGGTTAGGACAAATATGAGCAATTGGTCTATTGATGATGCACGCGCAAGTTACAACGTAAATCACTGGAGCCAAGGATTATACGGCATTAGCGATGAGGGCGAGGTGACCGTTTCACCGGATCCAAGTCGTCCAGACTGTAAGATTGGTTTAAATGAAATGGCAAAAGATATGGTTAAGTCGGGCGTGGCTTTACCTGTTTTGGTGCGTTTCCCACAAATTTTACATCATAGAGTTAATAGTCTGTGTCAGGCATTTAATCAGGCTATTCAAAAGTATCAATATGAAAATGATTACTTGCTTGTTTATCCGATCAAAGTAAACCAACAGCAAACTGTTGTGGAAGAGATCCTGGCTAGCCAAGTGGCAAAAGAAGTGCCGCAGCTGGGCCTAGAGGCGGGCAGTAAGCCAGAGCTAATGGCTGTTTTGGCAATGGCACAAAAGGCAAGCTCTGTTATTATCTGTAACGGCTACAAAGATAAAGAGTACATTCGACTTGCGCTAATTGGCGAGAAGCTTGGCCACAAGGTGTACATTGTCCTTGAGAAGATGTCAGAGCTTAAAGTCGTACTTGAGCAAGCGAAAGAGTTAGGTGTAAGACCTCGCTTAGGCTTACGTGTACGTCTTGCATTCCAAGGCAAGGGCAAGTGGCAGGCCAGTGGCGGCGAGAAGTCTAAGTTTGGCTTAAGTGCTGCACAGGTATTGCAAGTGATCAATTCGCTTAAGCATGAAAATATGCTTGAGTCATTAGAGTTACTGCACTTCCACCTAGGTTCTCAAATTGCCAATATCCGTGATATTAGACAAGGCGTAAGTGAAGCGGGTCGTTTCTACTGCGAGTTGATGAAGCTTGGCGCTAGCGTTAAGTGTTTCGACGTCGGTGGCGGTCTTGCTGTTGATTATGATGGTACTCGAAGCCAAAGTAGTCATTCAATGAACTACGGCTTAACCGAGTACGCTAACAATATCGTTAGTGTGTTGACCGATATGTGTAAAGAGTACGAACAGCCAATGCCGAGAATTATCTCTGAGTCTGGTCGTTACTTAACTGCACACCATGCGGTATTGCTAACTGATGTGATCGGTACTGAAGCATATAAGCCTGAAGATATTCAACCGCCAGCGGAAGATGCACCTCAGTTATTGCACAACATGTGGCAGTCGTGGGTTGAAGTCAGTGGTAAAGCAGACCAGCGTGCTTTGATTGAAATTTTCCATGATTGCCAAAGCGATCTGACCGAAGTTCACTCTCTGTTTGCTGTTGGTCAGTTGGGATTAGCCGAGCGAGCATGGGCTGAGCAGGTTAATTTACGTGTTTGTTACGAACTTCAGGGCAGCATGAGCGCTAAGTATCGTTTCCATAGACCGATTATAGATGAGTTAAACGAAAAGTTAGCTGACAAGTTCTTTGTAAACTTCTCTTTGTTCCAGTCGCTTCCTGATGCATGGGGTATCGATCAGGTATTTCCTGTGATGCCTCTGTCTGGTTTAGATAAAAAGCCAGAAAGTCGCGCTGTTATGCTAGATATTACTTGTGACTCTGACGGGACCGTAGATCAGTACGTAGACGGTCAAGGTATTGAAACCACGCTACCCGTGCCTGCATGGACACAAGAGAGCCCATATTTAATCGGCTTCTTCTTGGTAGGCGCATATCAAGAGATTTTAGGTGATATGCATAACCTATTTGGTGATACAAACTCGGCGGTTGTTCGTTTGGACGAAGATGCCCGCACTAACGTTGAGTCGGTATTAGCTGGTGATACGGTTGCTGACGTACTGAGGTATGTGAACTTGGATGCGGTTTCATTTATGAGAACCTATGAAGAGTTAGTGAACAAGCATATTGCTGAAGATGAACGCGCCAATATTCTTGAAGAGCTGCAGTTAGGTCTTAAAGGTTACACTTACCTAGAAGATTTCTCTTAACCCAGAGATGAGCTGCGCGTAAGCTATGCCACAATGGTATAAATAGCTTGTTTGCTATAACCAGCTTTAAGTTTGCTTGAAGCTGGTTTTGTTTTTACGTCAGCATGCAAGGCGGCTGCTAGCCTTTATAAGTACGTTCATGACGTAGATGTAAGGTGTGCTCAGCGTTAAAAAATTGATATGGTTAGGAGCCCCGATAGGATGTTTTTTGAAGGTTCAGAAAAGAAAATAGAGCTACAAGTCAAGAGTAGTTCTGTGTCACTACGCTTTTTACCTCATTCATTTTGGCAGCAAGTATTAAGTTTTGCAGATGCCGAGATCCTGTCGAGCCTTTCAAATTCGCACTGCGATGCTTATGTATTAAGTGAGTCGAGCTTATTTGTTTGGGAGCAAAAATTGCTGCTAATCACCTGTGGTAATACACGCCTTATCGATGCCGTGATGTGTGTTATTGATAGGGTTGGGACCGAGCACATATCCGGATTAAGCTACCAACGTAAAAGTGAGTTTTTATCCCACTTACAAGCGACGCGCTTTGAAGACGACGTTGAACAGCTTAACGCAAAAATGGCAGGCACAGCTTATCGAGTTGGACATTTAGATAACCATCACCACTACCTGTATTGCAGCGAGAACGCGCAAAAAAGTGATGCGAGTTCGTGCTTGTTGATGTATCACATCAAGGGGGCGGTGGCTCAGTATCTACGTGGGGAAAGGCAGTCGGCGACAGAGATCCGCACCTTATTGGATCTTGAACGTTTGTTACCTCATTTTGAGTTTGACGATCACTTGTTTCAACCGTGTGGCTATTCAATCAATGGACTGTTTGAAGACAAGTTTCTGACCATACATATCACGCCTCAGGAGCGAAGCTCTTACGTGAGTATTGAAACTAACTTGAATTTTTTACACTATCCGTTCAATATTTTTGTTGAGATGTTAAATATATTGAACCCCAGCAGTTGGGACATCATTGGGATGAATATGCAGATAGACAACCTAGGCTTTCCTTCACATCGAAGGCTAGCGAGTTGTGATCTACAGTTAAATCAACTCAATGACTTTAATTATAATCACTATATTCAGTCTGATTGTGAGACGCTATTAGCTGAAGTATTGTGACTCTAGACACTTTATGGAGTATGTATGACCACTATTGCAGATAAGCCTGATTATTCGCTTTACTCAAATGCATTTGGTTACTTAAGACAGCCGTTAGACTTTAAACCGCTTGAAGGTGACGCAGATGTCGTAGTACTAGGCTTACCATTTGATATGGCGACTACTGGCCGCTCTGGCGGCCGTATGGGCCCTGGCGCTATTCGTAACGCTTCAGTGAACTTGGCGTGGGAAGAGACCCGTTGGCCTTATCAGTTTAAATTAAGTGACCACGTGAAAATCGTTGATGCCGGTGACTTAGTTTATAACTGTGGTGATTCAGCTGACTTTACCCAGCGTGTAGAAGATTTCGCGACCAAGATCCTAGAGGCAGATAAGGCGATGCTTAGCTTTGGTGGCGATCACTTTGTGACTCTGCCTCTACTACGTGCTCACTATAAGAAGCACGGTAAGATGGCACTATTGCATTTTGATGCGCATACCGACACATATAGTCAAGGTAGTAAGTATGATCACGGTACCATGTTCTATCATGCTCCAATTGAAGGCCTAATTGCTGCTGAAAACTCAATTCAAGTGGGTATTCGTACCGAGTACGATACGGCAAACCATCTTTTCAAGGTGATCGATGCTGCCGCCGCCAACGAAATGAGCGCAGATGAGATTGTTGCGCAAATTCGTGAGCGTGTTGGTGATATGCCGCTTTACGTGACTTTCGATATCGACTGTTTAGATCCTGCTTTTGCACCAGGCACTGGTACGCCGGTATGTGGAGGCCTGACAAGTGACAAAGCGATGAAGATTATTCGTGGTCTAAAAGGCATGAAGATTGTCGGTATGGATGTTGTAGAAGTGGCTCCTGCTTACGATAGCGCTGAAATCACTGCATTAGCGGGTGCGACTCTTGGTTTAGAGATGCTGCATGTTTGGGCTGAGTCTAACGGTAAAGTGAAGTAATTTTATCTAAGTCGCCTGTTACTAGGTGAGCACATTTCGCTAGAGTCTTTATCAAAAGGCTCCCGTAGAATGCTTAAGATTGTTATCATTAAAGAAGCGCTAAATTGAGCGCTTCTTTTTTTAGGTTCGATGAAAGGATTGATAAATGTCAGAACTTAGCGATATCAGACGCGAATACACATTAGGCGAGTTACATAGTGAAAATGTACCCAATGATCCTATGGACCTGTTTAACGCCTGGCTTGAAGTGGTTCGAGATTCACAAATTCAAGATCCTACAGCTATGTCTGTTGCCACTGTGGATGAGCATGGTCAGCCTTTTCAACGAATCGTATTACTCAAGCGTTTTGGTGATGATGGATTTGTTTTTTTCACTAATTTAGAGAGCCGTAAAGCGCAGCATATTGCCAATAATGCTCAAGTTAGTATCTTATTTCCGTGGCACAGTTTAGATAAGCAAGTTGCTATTACTGGCGTTGCAGAACCTCTGTCTACCACTGAGGTGCTTAAATACTTTATCAGCCGTCCTAAAGAGAGTCAGATAGCCGCTTGGGTTTCAAAGCAATCTAGCCCGATTAGCGCGAGAAAAGCACTAGAGACTAAATTCGCCGAGATGAAAGCAAAGTTCTCTAATGGTGATGTGCCTTTACCTAAGTTTTGGGGAGGCTATCTCGTTCGCCCTAAAAGTATTGAATTCTGGCAGGGCGGAGAGCACCGGCTACATGACCGATTTATTTATACTAAAGTTGGTAATGACTGGGAACGAAGTCGTTTAGCGCCATAATTAAAAACATAAAAGCCGCATACTCTGCGGCTTTTGTATTTTTCGCTGTCGACTTCCGCATTAAACGACGTCGCAAGGCCATCGTCAATCCCTCATTTATTCGCCTTGAATTAGTTCGTCAAAAACACTCTTATATCGATTGGAATAGCACATCCTTTGGCTTTCAATGCGTTTGCCAAGAAGTACTCTTAGTTGATGATGTTCTTAATACTGAGTAGGGGCAGGAGTCAGGGCAGCACAGCTCGTTTTACATTGGTTACTCGTTTTTAGTCGTTAAGAAATTACGCTAGATAGGTGAACTTGCCCTAATATAAAGAGTGAAAATTAGCAAGTGTTGCAAAAAGTACTTTTTGTTTACCTTGAGCGTGCTAAATTAGCTGTAACTTAATATGGATGTAAATACCAATAATCATCTTAACGAGAGGGAAGGAATATGAAGAGTATTATCACTGGTTTACTATTATTGCCGTTATCATTTATTGCTTCAGCAGCGACATGGAATGTTGACAATGATGCTTCAAATGTGAATTTTATATCGATTAAAAAAGGCGATATAGGCGAGATCCATTATTTCGAGTCGATGGCCGGTACGCTCAATGATAAGGGAAAGTTCAGTTTATCGATTTCGTTAGCGAGTGTCGTGACCAATGTTGAGATCCGCGATGAGCGTATGGAGTCATTGTTATTTGAAGTGGATAAATATCCTAAGTTAACACTCTCTGCAAACATTGAGCCTAAACTTGTCAATGACATTCCAGTTGGTTCAATATTAATTACTAGCATAGATGCTGAAGTTGCATTACACGGTAAAAAGCAAACTATGGCGTTTACAGTGAGTATCGCTAAGTTATCAGACTCTAAGATCCTCGTGGCTAGCGTGATGCCGACTATAGTCAATGCTGAGAGCTTTGGCTTATCTTCAGGGGTTGATAAATTGCGAGAAATTGCAGGTTTATCAGCGATAAGTAAGGCTGTTCCAGTCTCCTTTATGCTTAGTCTTAGCAAGTAGTTGTAACGTCCTGATTGATTGCTTGGACACCTGATGATCCTGTGATAAATGAGTTCTATATAGCCTATCCTAATGTTAAAGCTATATTCGATTAAGCAAAATGTAAGGCCTGCATGCAATGCTACACTATTGCATGCAGGCCTTTTTATTTGCATGATTTTAGGTTTTCAGGGCTTGTCTAAAGGAGTTACAGCATTAACGTATTCAAAAACGTGTGCCGAGTCTTTATTAATTATATTCAGATGATTTTCAATTAGGTAAACTCAGATAATATTCTTACATAATTTAATAATAGGCTTGTTAAACGCTTTTCGTCATTGAAGCGTATAAGCAATGAACACATTTGATGTGTTTTAGGTTGAGTATGGTTACCGATAAAGACGGCTATATCCACTTGGTTCAGTATCTGACTGAACATTTAGGTATTTTTGAAAACTCGCAGCAACAAAGTGTTACCGAAGACACGGTAATGGAGCTTTTTGAAGAGCAACTGGCTGCACAAATTATTATGGTTTGTGGCCAAAATCCTTCTTTGACCTTTAGTCAAAGGAACATAGTGATCCGTGAGGTCGACTCAATTGTGTATGATCTTGAAGAAATATTAGCGAGGGTTTCTACTCATAAAGCAACTGCAGAGCAATCTGTGTTTATTACTGAATTCTCATGTCTTATTAAGAATTTATTTGATCAAGAAATAGCAAGTTTGATAGTGGCTTAACGCCAAAAATATTATATTTAGTTACAGTATTTTCGCTGTTCCAGCTTGTTGGCTTTTGCCTAAAGGCATAATGTAGCTGCAATGGTATAGGAGAGCGATATGCTGACCAAAGTTAAAAAGTCTATGAATAGGCAGTATTTGTTTGTTTATGCGTGTTTGTTCATATTCTGGCTTTTTCTAAGACTGTTCAGTGAGAATGCGTTTGATCTTGGTTGGGGATTTTTTCCTTTGGTGATCTCTTTGCCATTTGTGCCTTTTATTCTAGTGTGGTTAGCGGTGCAGTTTTATCGACACTTTAAGCTATTAAGAACACATATAAATCAAAAATGGCATTTTTGCCACTGTACCTGTACAACCGCATTGTTTAGTTTGTTTGTATTTAACGTTTTTTATTAAATGCTGGTAGTTTTTTATCAACTGATAGCGGCCTTTTAGTCGCCCAGTTGTAAGCGTTCATACAGCTTAGCTATGTCATACAATTGCTATAGATAGTCTCAACCTCTTTATTCACTTCTAAATCTTGCTATCATAAACGCAAGATCATTTATGTTGTTTTTTTAACGAATTAAGGAATCACGATGCTTAAAAACGTAGGGTTGTGCTTATTGATCCTGACGTCATCATTGTCGGCGACAGCAAGCGAGAAAGCGGTGATAGGTTCAACCGCAAAGATGTCAGTTGCTTCTGGCCTTTCATATGTTGCCCGTATCGATACTGGGGCAGGTAACACGTCGCTACATGCCTACGATTTAAAGGTTGAGGGCGGTAGTGCTAAGAATATGAAAGATAACATTGGCAAAATGGTGTCTTTTACGACTGAAAATAATGCTGGCGAGAAGCAGCGTTTAAAAGCCAAAATCGTAAAAACCTCAACGGTGAGCAATTCTCAAGGTACAGAAACTCGTTATATGGTCGATTTAGATGTTGGCTATAAGGGCAAAGAGCGTAAGGTTAGGGTGAATTTAAGGGATCGTAGTCACATGGACTATAAGCTCTTAATCGGTCGTAACTGGCTTAAAGGTCGTTATGTTGTCGATGTATCAGAGAAAAAGCTGATAGGCCCAACGGCGGCGATTAGTGTTGTTGAGTCGGGATTAATGTTTAAGACACGCATAGACACTGGCGCGGTTGAGAATTCGCTGCATGCCTATGATATGAAAATTGATAATGAAGATCCTGACATGGAAAAAAATGTCGGCAAAGTCATTCACTTCATGACTGAAAATGAAAAGGGTGAGTCTCATTTAGTAAAGTCTCGCATTGTTGAAACTTCGCTGATCCGAAATGCTCAAGGCAGTGAGATCCGTTATATGGTTGAGCTCAAGATTGGCGAGCCGGGTCAAGAGTATAAAGTGAAGGTGAATTTAAGAGATAGAAGTAAGATGTCTTATAAGCTCTTAATCGGTCGTAACTGGCTACAAGGACATTATATCGTGGATGTATCGCGTTAAAAATACACTTTTTGATATAAAGAGCTGAGCCGCACATTTTTGTGCGGCTTTTTTGATTTAGCTTAAAGACGCCACCGTTAACTGATAGGTTAATAACGTTTTGTAGTGCGGATCTTGCTCTAAACGCGTGACGTCAAGTTGGCCTCTAAACTCACTTTTCAGCCAAACTGATAGTGCCGATAGCGTGCCTTTGACTTCGTTATTCTTCAGTACTTGCTGTAAAGCGGCTAATTTAGTGTCATCGAAACCTTTACCATTATCATAAATACGCATTAGGACTTGATGCTGCTTTTTGCTTAGTTCTATCTTTATATGCTGCGTTTCTTTTCTTTGGGCAAACGCATCGATAATGGTATTGCTAATTGCGCGGTAAAAAATCAGAAGAAAATGCCAATGAACACCATCAACAATAAGTCGACTGTCGCTATCTACAGTGAGTTCAATATTGTTGGAAGCGAGTTTTGGTTGTAATAGGGCAACGATGTGCTCAAGCAGTAGGACTAAATCGATAGGCTTAGCGACATAGTCCTGGGCCGAAAACAGGTACTCCAAGTGCCTTAAGCGCACGGTTTGCTCTGCTAATTCTGAGTTAAAGTCTACGATAGGCAATTCGCCTTTCGCTAACTTGTAGGCATTTGCAGCTAAATCATCTTGCTTTCTAAAGATGGGTTTCACGATTGCGGCAACAAGAGAGGGGTATAATGCTTGATTCTCAATTTTAACCTTCTCAAAGCTAGCACTACGATTTGTTTCAAGTTTTACTTGTTCACTTTCACTGAGTAGCCGCTTATTAGTTAGCTCAAGCTGCTCAATAAAGCGGATATTATCGGTTGTTTCCCTTGTCAGTATTTCAAACTGCGCTTTTTTCTTAAGTTCAATCTCTTTAGTTGCACTGATATCGAAAGCGATGGTTCCGACCGAACTCACATGTTGCTGTGCGTCCAGAATTGGAAACTTAGTCACAAGGTAAGTGTGCTGTTTTCCCTCCCTTGGGAACGTTTGCTCATAACTGAGTTCAAGTTTACTCTCGATAACCTTAAGATCGTTCTCATGGTTTATCTGCGCTATCTCTCTTGGCATGATAAGACGGTCTCTTACCCCAATGATATCTTCACGCTTACGTGACAATGTGCGGCAGAATTGATCATTGACTAGAGTAAATTCACCTTTGATATTGATAATGAAAATTAAGTTATGAGCGGAGTTAAGTACAGAGTTCAGTTGCTCTTTACTTTGTTTAAGTTCTGTTTGTGCTTGCTGCTGTACATCCAGTTGAAGCTCTAGAGCGAGGTTTGTTGCATCTAAGCTGGCTAACGCTATTTCTAACTGCCGAGTACGCGAGCTAAAGGCTTTGGCTAGCATACCTATTTCATCACTACGTGTACTTGCTTCAAGCTCAATTTTAGCGGCATTGCTGTCATTTAACGCTCGAACCATACGGCTAATTGGAGTGATAAAGAGTTTATTTTGCATGATGAAAAGTAGCATCAAGGCAATAATCTGTATGCTAACAAGATAAATACCAACAGAGCTTGCTAATGATTGGTTATTGTAGGCAATACTTGATGTAGGGGTAACGAGCACTATTTTCCAATACGTACCAGGCATAAGGAAGATGGTCACTATGACCGGCTCTTTGAGCCTAGGATCACTATCTAAGCGCAGGCTGGCGACAAGTTTAACTTGCATGAGCTTGTTATTTGCATTTTGATTGATTAGCGCGATCAGCTTAGCACGCTCATGGCTCGGCACATTCGTGATATCTTTTTCAAGTAATTTGTCTTCGTAAGCTTTTGTTGCACTGGCGGTTTCAATGAAGTCGGCATCAATTGTTGCAATGATATTCTGTAATGAGGCAAATTCGGTGTAGGTTTTAGAAAATGTTGCAAAAGGCTGAAATAGTTCAGGATTCTTTATTGGAGTTCTATCATCGATATCGATATCTGGATAAGACAGTAAGCGGTTTTGTTGATCAAGAGCAAACACATAACCACCTTGGCTGGATATTGCCGTGGTGAAAAAATTATCAATGCTCGATAACGCGACATCAACAGTGGAGACGCCGATAAACTTATGCTCTGACCACATAGGTACCGAGGCCGTTATCATTGGGATTTCAGTGAAAGGGTCAATATAAGATTTTGACCAATAAGTCGTATCTGTCGGGTAATACTTAGCTGGAATATACCAGTTTTCGTTGTAATAGTGAGGGGGGGCATCGGCGTTATAGTCATTTACTTTAATCAGTTCATCAGCCAAATTACGTGCCCAAAAATAACTATTTTTTCGCTTATCTGTGTCAAAGGCGAATGGTTCAGGCCAAATGCCGCCCCCTAATATTACCTCTTGTTGTCCAGGTTGATTGAGCAGTGCGGGAATGGCCAGATCCAATTGATTAGGTTGCTGTTGATACAATTCACCAAGTGTTCCTATCGATACGGCAAGGTTTTCAATTCTGTTGGTTTTTTGCTGCAGTTTAGCCGCAATAGTTTTACCCAGATTAATACTCAGTGATTGTTGGTTGTCGATTAAACGGGCAGTTTCAATGGATTTTAGAAACCCTACGCTAGCGATAATAATCACGGCTGCAACAATGAGTTGAACCAACATTAATTTCATTGGCAAGCTTGAACGCCAATTGGTCAGTTTTATGGAGCTTGCACTCGTTTTGGCCATGTTTGTTATGTGCTCAGGTTAAGAGTATCCCCTTATTTAGTATCCGTACTGAAAAAGGAATGAAGCGTGGAAGTCCTATTGAACGTATTATATAAGCCTTGTTGTTTTATTGTAAAACAAACTCGTTGTTCTATGTTTTTATTTTATTGCAAAAAATAAAAAAAAACAGCCTATTGGCTAATGCCGTTCACTTAAGGTGAACGGCATTTTTATTTTTGGCATACCGTTGAGGCCTTGGTTTTACTGTTCTGGGG